>JBBSFL010000230.1:0-5161 GCA_038238735.1 Fimbriimonadales bacterium
CTCCAATTGGTCGAGCCCGCGCAGCCGCTCCTCCGCCAATCGCACCTCGGCCTGGGCGCGCTCGACGCCGGTCAGGCTCGACTGCTGAAGATTCCGGACCGCGTCCATCTCCCGTTCGAGCTCGCTCACCGTCTCACCGATCGCCCGAACCGCCGAATCCAGCTTCTCTGCCCGACCGTTCTCGGCCCGCATAAGCGAAGCGGATTTCTCGATCGACACTCGCAGCGCCTCGACTTCCCGGAAACCGGTGGCAACCTCCCGAATCAGCATCCCTCGCTCTACCGAGCGCAAGGACTCCAGAACCGACCGGTAGATCCGAGCCTCTTCCGCTTCCGCCCGAAGCGGCTCGCGCTGAACTTCCAGTTCCCGAAGCACGTCCTCGACGCGCTCCAGATGAGTCCGAGCCGCCGTCAAGCGCCTCTCCGCATCCTGCTTCCGGGTTCGGTACCGAACCACGCCCGCCGCCTCATCCACCCAAGCCCGCCGCTCCTCTGGGGACGCGGAAAGGGCCTGGTCGATCTCCTTCTGCCCCACGATTGCGTACCCCGAACGGCCCAGTCCCGAATCGGCGAGCAACTCGTAAATGTCCCGCTGGCGGCAAGGCTGCCGATTGATTAGATACTCAGACTCCCCTGCCCGGGTCAGGCGCCTGGTTACGGAAACTTCGGAAGTCGGCACGGGCAGACTGCCGTCGGAGTTATCGAACAGCAAGTTAACTTCTGCATAGCCGAGGGCCTTTCGCTGGGAAGATCCGCTGAAGATCACGTCCTGAGAGTTAGCCGCCCTCAGGTGTCGGGCATTCGCCTCCCCCAGGCCCCAAAGGATCGCGTCGACGAGGTTCGACTTTCCGCATCCATTGGGGCCGACGACCGCCACCAAGCCGCCCTCGACGTTGAATTCCGTCCGATCGGCGAACGTCTTGAAGCCGAAAATCTTGACGCGTTTGAGGCGCATGGGCAGTGGCGAGGCGGGCTTACAGGATACTGCCGACCCGCCTCACTCGGCTACGCGCGTACAAATACGGGCCGTTTTGCGCAACTCCCACGAAATATGCCGGAACCGATGCTTTCCGTCCACACAGGTCGTACGATAACGCGTAGTGAGACGCTCGCGAGGGTTTACGCTTATCGAGCTGCTTGTAGTGATCGCCATCATCGCGATCCTCGCCGGGATTTTGCTTCCCATCTACGTTCGCGCCAAGGCAACCGCCCGCCAAAGCGTCTGCCTCTCCAACATGAAGCAGATGGGCCTCGCCCATATCCTTTATGCGGGCGACAATGACGACACCTTCACCCTTGCTTTCGCGCCGGGTCCCACGGGTGCGATGGACTACTGGTCCGCGGCCGGAGGCAAGAAGACCCTGTCCTGGCAGAATCTTCTTCAGCCGTACATGAAGGCCTACGCTCTCGGGGTCTGCTCGGAGTTTCCCCCGTTCTCTAACTCCGACGTCAGAAGCTATCCGAATCCGAACTGGCACGATGCGTATCTGTCCTACGGCATCCCGATCCAGTCGGGAATCGTCGGCAGAAACGTCTGGACCGACTGCTATTACTTCAACCAAAACATAGACTGGCAGGGCATCGCGGGAGTCTTCCCGGGCGACGGCTATACGCCGAACACGATGAGGCCAACGCCGAGCCTGACGACCTCCCAAGTCGATCGCTCGGCTGAGATGACTCTCGTATCTGAAGCCGCCGGCCCCGACGAGTGGATGGTCCAAACTATGACCCCGTCGATCGGAGCCTGCACCTGGGTGGTCTTCGTAGACGGCAAGCCGAAATACTTTCCCCCATCCGGCTATCCCGCCGCGAATATCGGGCTAACGGTCGGCCCACTCCCCCGCCATAACAGGTCGAACAGGGACTATGTGAACTTCGTCGGCGACGACGGAGCGCTGAATTCGGTCTACTGCGACACCCACGTTCGCTACGATCCGTTCGAGCGATATCTGCGCCACGAAACCCTAAGTGACGGGCGGGTCGTTTACACCACTCGCTGGCCCTACGGCAAGTAGGCCAGGGGTATTCTGCGAGAGCCGAACGCGGCTGTAGCTCAGTGGATAGAGCGCTTCCCTCCGGAGGAAGAAGTCGGGGGTTCGAATCCCTTCAGCCGCGCCAACTCCCAGTTTGGAGCTTGGAACCTGGAATTTGAAATCTGAAAACTGAAATCTGAAAATCAAGACCGCGGAGTCCAAACTCCGGGCGGACGACGGATCGGCAGTCAGCCGCTATGACCGTCCACGTCCCAGCGGCTCGAGTCGGAAGTAGAGCCAACTTCGTAGTTCCACTCCCGACTTCTTGCTTCCTGGTATTAGTTTCTTGTCCAGTAGATCTTCGCGCCCGCCGCCTTCTGCTGAAGCGCGTCGGCGAAGATTCCCGTGAACAGAAGCTTGTCGGCACTTTCTGGAACCAGAGCCATCGTTAGCTTGGCTGGATCGCCCGTTTGCCCGTTAACGGTCACTTGATTGCTTTGCATCACCAACGTGTTTCCACCCTGCAGATCGAGCTTGCCACGGGCTTCGATCGAGGTCGTTTGGTCAGCCAAGTCCATGATGTAGGTGTTATCGGGAGCGATCGTCAGCGTTCCCGTCATGCCGGCGCCATTGGCGCCCTCGACGGTCGGCCCGTAGGTCCCCGCGATCGCCGTGCTGCCTCCACCGCCACCCGTGTCTCCGGGACCGCCGCCCGTCGTGCCGGGACCGCCGCCCGTCGTGCCGGGACCGCCGCCGGTTGTGCCCGGGCCACCGCCCGTGTCACCGGGTCCGCCGCCAGTCGTACCCGGGCCGCCACCCGTCGTTCCCGGACCGCCGCCCGTGGTGCCAGGTCCGCCGCCGGTTGTCGGCCCTCCCGTGGTTCCGCCATTGGTGGCCCCGCCATTCGTGTTGAAGATGTCGCCGCCGCCGGTCGTGCCGGTCGTTCCAGCCGTGGTAGTGGTCGTCGTAACAACCGGACCCTTGGGCCGGAAGATGAAGTAACCGCCAACCGCGAGGGCCGCGACCAGCACGACCACGCAGGCGATGATCGCGATCATCTTGCCGCTGCCGCCCGGCTTCTTTTGGAATTGGTTGTACTGCGGATATTGGGGAACGCCTGGGCCAGGCCCGAATCCGCCCTGAGGCGCGGCCTGGTGCATCGCGGGAGCTGGAGCCACAGGAGCTTGTGCGACCGGAGCCGGCGCGGCGACCGGAGCCGCCGGAGCGACCGGTGCCACCGGAGCCGGTGCGACGGGCGCGGCCGGAGCCGCCGCCGCACCCGCATCCGCCATACTCAGCGCCGAAATCCAAGTCTCCACCACCCACTCCGCCACATCCGGCGGAAAGGCCTGCTCAGTCTGGAGCTTTTCGACCATCCGAGGCCGTAAATCATAAATCGCATTGCCCGCGCTCTCGATATCCTGCGGGATGCCGGCGCGCGCCGCATTGACGATCATGCCGATCTCGCGCGGATATTGCGCGGCGTCGGCACGTAGCAGCGTTTGAAGCCCTACAGGATCGGCGGCAATCTGTTTGCCGTTTTGACGGATGATGGCGGCAAGGCTATTTCGGATTTCAACGTTCAGCATTCAGGTTCCCTCTACGCGGACGCCCGCAGTATAACGCTAGAAGACCGTTCTTGCCTAGTTCAGAATCCCCACTACCACCCTCAAATGTTGCAACTCGTCCTCCGAAATGTGGGAACCGCCCTCCAGTCCCTGCGTGAACGATGGACCCGATCCCTCCTGAGCACGGTAGGAATCACGATCGGCTCGATGGCCGTCGTCCTCCTCATCAGCATCGCAACCGGCGTGCAGCAGGACGTAACCGATCAAGTCAAAGACATCGGAATCAATGTCCTCGTGGTCATCCCCGGCAGAATCGAGTCTGGAACCTTCAACCCCAATCTCGGCGGCCAAAGCTTCATCACGGAGGCCGACGCCGTGCGCGTCCGCCAGGTGCCAGGAGTTATCCGCTCGGCCCCCTTCTCCTTTATAGGAGGTGGGATTCACAACGGTCCCAAGTACGCCAACCCGCTTCTCGTAGCCACCACGCCCGACTGGTTCGCCATGCACCCCATGAAGTTGCAATCCGGTCGAATCCTGAATCAAGCAGATGACACCCAAGACTTCTGCGTCATCGGCTCCGTCGCGAAGGAAGAGCTGTTCGGAACGCAGGAGGCGATCGGCAAAAAGGTCGATATTAACAAGCGACAATACGCGATCGTTGGCGTCACGCAGGACAAAAAAGCAGAGACTTCCCTGTTCTCGATGGGCAGCCTGCAGAACGTGGTCTATGTCAGCTACAAGCGGCTGAAGGCTCAAAGCAAAGAGCTGCAAACGCAGAGGATCATGATCGAGATCAGCCCGGATGCCGAGCCCCGCAAGCTGATCAAGGACTTGGACAAGGTCCTGGGGGAAACTCTCGACAGGCAGCAGTTCCAAGTGCTGACCCAGGAGGACCTCCTCGGCCTCGTCTATAAGCTGATAGGAATTCTAACGTGGCTGGTCACCGGCCTCACATCCATCGCCCTCTTGGTAGGGGGCGTCGGCATCATGACGGTGATGCTCATGTCGGTAAGCGAGCGGGCCAAGGAGATCGGCATCCGCAAGACGGTTGGGGCGACACAACGGGACATCTTCGTCCAGTTCCTTTCGGAGTCCCTCGCGCTGGCGCTCGCCGGCGGGCTGATCGGCCTCGCTTTAAGCCTCCTCATCTGTGCAGCGCTCCGAAGCTTCACCCCGATCAAACCTCTCGTCACGCCCGGGATCGTGCTCCTCAGCTTCGCGATGAGCGCGGGAACTGGAGGCGTCTTCGGCCTCCTGCCTGCGGTCCGGGCAGCGAAAAAAGATCCCGTCGAATCGATCAGGAACGAGAATTAAGGAAGCACGTGGAACTCGGGGCTCGCGGCGAGAGAGCACGTGGGCCGCGTTCCGACAACGCCGGGCACGTACGTGCCTCCTCCGGGGCAGACCGGAAAGGCACCTTTCTCGAAGGTGGACCACGCAGCGTTCGCGTCGATTGCATCGCCGGTATTCAATTTAAGTTCCATCGCGTACTCGTCCTTCGACTGGTCGATCGCCTTCAGGTTCGAAATACACGTCTTCTGCTGAGAGTTCGTACGTGCCTTCATCCATTGGGGCACGGCGATGCCAAGAAGGATGCCGATGATCAGCACGACGATCATGA
>JBBSFL010000231.1:0-5076 GCA_038238735.1 Fimbriimonadales bacterium
AAGTATATAGTTCACGGAAAATCCTATATAAAACGAGCGAAGCCAGCGGGCCAAGAGTAAGCAACGCCCGAGGATTACCAAGCAACAGCGGAACCGCCGCCGCCCCCACGAGCGCGGTCGCCATCCCGTAGCCTTGGGCTTGGCTGAAGCTCGCTGTCGCCGCTCCAAGCCAGATCAGAGACGCAAGCAAGAACCGAAACGAGTCCGCCTTCTCCTCCGGACCGACGAGCAGGTGAACGACCACGCCCGTCCCGATTGCCACGAGGAAAATTACCCACGCCTCGCCGAGATGCCCCATGCCTGTGCCCAGCGCGACGGCGCCGCCCGCAAGAACCGCGACCGCAAGGGCGCCGCGCAGGAATTCTTGGGTCGGCTTCCAAAGAAGCGCCCCCGAGATCAAACCCGCGACCACCGCCACCAAGCCAAACGCCGTGCCGCTCAGTCCAGCCGCATCGAAGCTCTCCGCCCTTGCTCCCAGCGCGTCCCCCGCGATCGCCGCGATGCCGATCAGCGCGGCCCGCACCGCCCCGCGGCCCCGGCCACCAACGGACAGCATGAAAGCGCCGACCCCAAGGCCGACCGCCAATCCGAGTTGAACGTGCTCCAATTGGTCCTTGCCAAAGACATGAGCGATCGCCGTCGCGCCAATCGCCAATCCCAAGGGCGCGACCGACTCCGGGCCGCGATCGAGCGTCTCGGCTACGATAGCGACGATCACACCGAGCGCGATCCCCATCGCCGCATCCATCGAGCCGTCTGCCTTGGTCTTAAGCCAGAGCGAAGCCAGCGCCACCGCTATCGGCACGAGCAAAATTGTGAGAAGGCGAATGGGGGAAAACACCGCCCGCGCAAGCTCCCCACGGGGCTCATCGCGCTTTCGGTCGACAAACAGGGACGCCGCAGCCGCAGCCGCAAGAGCGATGATCGAAAAGGCGATGTTCATAGAAGCACGCGTACCGATCGGTCAGAGGCATCCGGCTCGGCTAGGCGCATAGTTTAGGATGTAACGCGCACTATGTGTTGTCGTTTTCAAATTATTTGCGAATCACGTAAATCGAACCCAAAATCGATGACCCACGAGCCAAAAGGCCCGCTCATTTGCAACTCCCAAGGCCGATAATCGTATCCTGTTGCCATGGAGCGCAAGGCGTTAAAAGGAATCACCCCAAAGGCATTCGTATCGGACGCCGACCGCATCGCCCTCGAGACACTAAAGAGGCTCCCCCTGCTGCCTCAGATCATGTCGAAGTTCTACGAGGTCGGCATCGATCGCTGGCTCTACTGCATGAACATGTCGATGTCCGTGCGATGCGGGCCGAATCAGTATCCAACGCTCTACCGGATCCTCAAAGAGTCTTGCGAAGTCCTCGACATGCCCGAGCCCGAGCTCTACATCGCGAACAACCCGTTCCCCAACGCCTGGACCGGTGGAGTCGAGCGCCCCTACATCACTCTGCGTTCATCGATCGTCGAAACCCTGACCGACGAGCAGCTCTATCACTTAATGGGCCACGAACTAGGCCACATTAAGGCCCAGCACGTTCTCTATTTCTCGGTCGCCCAGGTTCTCTTCCCACTGCTAGAGATGGTGGGCAGACGAACGCTCGGCCTCGGTGACGTCGCCTCCTACGGCCTCGTGCTTGCCTTTTACGAGTGGATGCGTCAAGCCGAGTTTTCCGCCGATCGAGCCGGCCTCCTGGTGTCCCAGTCGCTCGATCTAAGCGTCGACTCGAACATCGCCCTAACTGCCGGCCCCAATCGCCTCGCGCACGAGATGAATCGCGAAGCATTCATGGACCAATCCCGCGCCTACCAAGACGCCGCCCCGCTTGAGCAATTCGGAAAAGTCCTCCTGTTCCTGCTCATGGGCAGCACCTTCTCCCACCCGATGCCCGTGCATCGAACGCAGCAACTGGAGAGATGGGTACTCAGCGGAGCCTACGACAAGGTGATGGCAGGTGACTATGCCGGAGCACCTTCGGCCAAGGCCAGCTAGCCCGAAAGCGAAGAAAGACGGGTCACCCAGCGACCGATCAAAAACCAACGAGCCCAAAACCCCCGCAGGTACCATTCCGACGAGCGAGGCGCTAGCCCCGCCCGGAGAGCAGAAATGGCCCAACCCGCAAAGAACACGATTTGCCTTTGGTACGACGGCACCGCCGAGGAAGCCGCCCGCTTCTATGCCGAGACCTTCCCCGACTCATCCGTCGGCGCGATACACCGAGCCCCCGGCGACTACCCCTCGGGCAAGGAAGGCGACGTCATCGTCGTATTGTTCAACGTGAGGGGCATCCCGTGCATGGGACTCAACGGCGGCCCGACCTTCAAGCACAACGAAGCGTTCTCCTTCCAAGTCGCCACCGCCGACCAGGAAGAAACCGACCGCTACTGGAACGCCATCATCGACAACGGCGGCGAGGAAAGCATGTGCGGCTGGTGCAAGGACAAGTGGGGCGTCTCCTGGCAGATCACCCCGACCGCCCTGACCGACGCGATGTCCGAACCAGACCCCGCAGCCGCCAAACGCGCGTTCGACGCGATGATGACCATGAAAAAGATCGACATCGCCACCATCGAAGCCGCCCGCCGCGGATAAACCGGGAACAAGAACCCGCGTAGTCGTACTCACAACCCCCGGCCCCCAACCCAGACAAGCCGGAACCGAGGGAAGTTCGCCCCGGCGCGAGCAACCCTACGCCCACCCAGGAAGTTCATGAAGCACGTCACCAAAAAAGCCGCCACCCTCGCGCTCGCCGCCCTCATCGGCACCGCCGCCGTAGCATTCCGCCTAAGCGACCGGCTGATCTACAACGGCAAGAGCACCCCCATCGAAACCCGCTCCATCGGCGGCAATACCTACGTCAAGCTGGCCGACGTCGCGCGTGCCCTCGACCTAACCGTAGTGAATCGGGGCGGCGGTCAGTTCGAGCTCGCCAAAGCCGGCGGCGCGAACCAGGTCGCCGGGCTCACCGGAAAGATCGGAGACACGATCTTCGATGGGAGCTGGCGATTCACCGTGCTCAGCGTGCAAACCGCCGACAGCTACACCATGAAGACCGATGGCCAGCCCTACGGGGCCGATGCGCCGTACCAATGGGTCCAGGCCAGCCAAACCCTGCGACCAACGGCGGGGCACACCCTCCTTATCCTAAATTGCAAGGTCAGCAACGGAATGCCCGACCGCCACACCCTCTGGACGGCCCCCAGCGACGAACGCATCCGAACGGCCCTCGCCGACAATCAAGGCAGCTCCTACCCGCCCGTCGCCTACGACTTCCAAGGAGGCCCCATCCAGACCCAAAACCTTCTCCCTGGAGCGCAACTCACCTTCCCCGTGATCTTTAGCGTGCCAACCGATGCGCAGATCGACGACCTCGTCTTCACTCTCCGAACGAACGGCATGGACAAAAAGTCGGACGTCCGGATCACCATCAAACGACCCTGAACGGAAACAAGAACGCGTAGGTGCGACGTCACCGCAGGAGCGTCAAGCCAGCTTGCCGTAACTCGACCAGCCAACAAGCGCGAGCACGCCCACGCCGAGCAAACGGCGGAAAGGATTGACGCCCCAGCCGATCTCCATCACCGCCCATAACCCAAAGAGACCCTTCGCGATCCAATCTGAAACCGACTGAACCTGCCCCTTCGCAAGGTAGGAAACGACATCGGCTACGAACGCAAGGATGAGCGGAAGGTTCGGAGCCTGGGCCACGACGATCTCCCCGTCCTTCGTCAGGAAAAGCCACCGTAACCAGCTCACCGAGCGCATCCACCGGCGAACGCCGACCCTAAATCGCCGCTGTCTCGGCGAAGAACACCAGCGTCCATAGACCGGTTCGACAAGGGCAGAGGTTTCGGTGTTCCTTGGAGCGGGCCAAGCGACACCCCAGCACATCCCTGCCGCGAGGCGCTGGATCGGCGGATCGCCTCCAGCTCCCCCATTTATGCCTAGACACGGAAGGACCAGATCTTCTACTGCAACTCGCGGCATCCCCACCGAAGACGCCGTCAACCTGATCGTCAGCGGCTCCTGCAAAGACGTCTTTCGCAACCTGCCGATGGAATTTGCGGTGGAGGCCCAGAAGCTACTGGGGGTTTTTGAAGTCTTTCACAACCTTGCGGAAGCGTAGGTGAAGCTGGCGATCTTTCGCCGGTTCTACAACCAGCGCGTCCCCACTCGTCCCTCGGCTACCGCACACCCGCGGAAGCCATGTCATTATCGTTGAGGAACTCATCTTAAAATGACTTCCAGAATGGGGGCAGACCAGTTCAATCTGAGATACCGGACCATTCTCTCCCTCCTTGACGAAAGTCCCTGCGCTTGCCCCAAGAAGCATTTCCTGAGGCTTAACTTTGCCGGCCTTCCATTTCGTGAAGCGGTAGGCCTGGCGGAGCAGCAGGATCGGCTTTTCAGAGCTGGTTGAGAGAACCTCGTAGGCATAGTCCTGCGGGACCCAGATGCCGCCGACCTGAGACATGGAGCCGACCGTTATCCGACGCAAGACGGGAACGCCTTTGCCGGGAATTTCCAAGGAAGTAATCATAAATGATCGGTTAGGGTCAACATGCGCCTTGTAGGCGTATCCATCGACGCTTCCCGAAATCTCGAGGCCCGAGGCGTCTTGCCTGACATTCGTGTCCGCCTTAGAAAGCAAATCTGATAGCGGCTTGCCGTAGACTCCGTAACACCAGAGGAAGGGATCGAAGCCATTGTAGAACGACTTTTCGAATCGTTGCGAAGTCATTCGAACGCCCTTAACCCAAAAGCTGGTTGCCTGGATCCCAGAACGTGCATCCCCAAGTTCAACATCGATACGCATGGCAGGATCTCCGTTGGGTTGCGTCAGAGTTGATACCGTCCTCGTAAGCTTCTTATCGCCAAGCTCGAGAAACTCTCCCCGTTGTTGTAGATGAGAGGGGTTGTCCTCGACCCCTTTCGGGTCCATGCCGTCGAAAGACTCAGCACTTCGATCCACGGTAAGAGTAAAGGTAGCGCGGATGTTTCGAAAAACGGCCTCGACTTTGGCAGCTTCGGCTTTGGCATCCGGTTGCGCCGCCCACGATCCGGTCGCGCAC
>JBBSFL010000232.1:0-5013 GCA_038238735.1 Fimbriimonadales bacterium
CCAACGAGAACCCGCTCGGCCCCTCGCCAAAAGCAGTCGAAGCCGTTAAGCGCTCGGCCGAAACGATGAGCGTTTACCCCGACGCCTCGGGGCACGACCTTATCCAGGCGATCTCGGTCAAGTTCGATATCCCGGCAAAGAACATCATCCTCGGCAACGGCAGCGATGAACTGATCCACCTCCTCGGCATGATCCTCCTCAGCTCCCCCGAAGATGAGGTGATCGTAGGCGACCCGAGTTTCGTACGCTACGACGCGGCCGCCCAGCTCGCCCCCAGTCGGCTGATTAAGGTCCCGCTCGACGCGGAGGACCGCCACGATCTACCCGCCATGGCCCGCGCCGCCACCGAAAAGACCCGAATCATTTTCATCGCGAACCCAAACAACCCCACCGGAACCATCGTAACAAGGTCGGACCTGGACGCCTTCCTCGGCGATCTGCCGAAGCAGGCGGTGGTCGTCCTCGACGAGGCCTATTTTGAATTCGGGCACTACCGGAGCGCGGATTTAAACCGGCCGGAAACCTACCCCGACTCTGCCGACTTCGTGCGCGAAGACAAACGGGTCGTCGGCTTGAGAACTTTCAGCAAGGCCTACGGCCTCGCGGGCCTGCGGCTAGGATTCGGCTTCGCCCCCGAAGAAATCGTCGATGGCATCCAGCGAGCGCGAGAACCCTTCAACGTGAACGCTCTGGCCCAGGCCGGCGGGATCGCCGCTCTTCAGGACGATGAGTTTCTGGGGAAGACTCTCGCCAGTAATCGCCAGGGCCTCGACCTCCTCGAAAGCACTTTCAGATCTCACGGCTGTAGCATCCACACGAGCTACGCGAACTTCATTTTCGCCGACATCGGCCGTCCCGCTGAGCCCGTTTTTCAGGCCCTCCTCCGGCAGGGCGTCATCGTTAGGTCTGGCCACGTGCTGGGCCGTCCTACCGCCCTTCGGGTCAGCGTCGGAACGCCGGAAGAAAATGCCAAGTTCGTCCACGCATTCGAGACCGTTATGAAGGAGCCCGCACTAAGATGATCGTGATCATGAAGGCGGGAGCCTCGGGACCCGCCATCGACGAAGTGTCGCGCCGCCTGGAAGAGCTTGGATACCAGGTCAACCCGATCTTCGGCGTCGAAAAGACGGTGATCGGAGCGGTCGGCGGCAATGAGCATGAGAAGATCGACGCCTTCGAAGCCCTCAAGGCCTACGAGGGCGTCGAAGACGTCCTCCTCATCACCAAGCCCTATAAGTTCGTCTCACGCGAGTACCGCCGGGGCAAGAGCGTCATCGATGTTCGCGGGCTCCCGATCGGCGGCGAAGCCGTCGTCATGATGGCCGGGCCCTGCACGGTCGAGAGCGAACAGCAGCTTTTTCAAACCGCCGAAGCGGTTGCCAAAGCCGGCGCGACAGTCCTCCGCGGAGGGGCCTACAAGCCCAGCACCTCGCCCTACTCTTTCCAAGGCATGGGCCTTCCCGGCCTTGAACTTCTGAAAGAAGCCGGAAGGCGTTTCGACCTTCGCGTCATCACGGAGGTCATGGACGTGCGCAAAGTCGAGCTTGTCGCCGACCACGCCGACATCCTTCAGATCGGAACTCGCAACATGCAAAACTACGACCTCCTGCGCGAGGTCGGCCAGAGCAAAATTCCCGTTATGCTCAAGCGTGGCATGAGCGCAAAGCTCGAAGAATGGCTACTTGCCGCGGAGTACATCGCGAGCGGCGGAAACGAAAACATCTTGCTGTGCGAGCGGGGCATCCGAACCTTCGAGACCGCCACTCGAAACACCCTCGACCTCGCCTCGGTGCCTCTTCTTCACAGCCTCAGCCACCTCCCCGTCATCGTCGATCCGTCGCAAGGCACAGGCCGAAGGGATCTCATCGAACCGATGAGCAAGGGCGCGATCGCCGTCGGCGCCGACGGCCTTATCATCGAAGTCCACCCCAACCCGGACCACGCGATTAAAGACGGCGCCCAAAGCGTCACGATCGAGGCCTTCCAAGCGATGATGCCCCGCCTCGCGACGGTAGCCGAGGCGGTTAACCGCAAGTTCCTTCTCCTGCCAGCCCGGCTCTAAGGAATTGATAGGAGCACTAAGCTCACAACCCAAGCTGGGAGACCAATCGCTCGCCGATCCGATTGTCGATGTCGAACCATTTGTCGACGTTGTAGTTCGCGCAAAGGTCGTCGATCGCCTCGTCGACTGACTCGGCCGGGGCGTCTACCCGGTCCAAGCTTTCGTCGCGAATCCGGGTCAGAGCGACCATCGCCCGCTCTGGACGCTGCTGCGCGTTCCGCATCGCGCCGAGTAGATCGATCATCAACGTCCGAGTGCCCGTCAGCGTCGTGTTGTAAAGCCCGCGAATGCCCGCGCACTGCTGAGGCGCGGGCTCTGCATTAAAGCGCTGGCTCAGATCGGCCCATGCCGCCCGCATCACGATTCCCGCATTCGCATAGTCCGAGGTCCCACCGTCCTGCGAATTGTTCGCGGACCCCGCAATGCCCGCCGCCGCAGCCAACTGCGCACTCGCCATAGACTGCCGCTCTTGCTCGATCGAAGCCAGGAAGGTAAGCCAGTCCCGCACCTCCTGGGGCATCGCCGCGTCGGTCGGGTCTAGCGGTTCCACCGTCGGCCCCGAGGTCGGCAATGAGGAGGGCCCCAGCGAGCCGGGATCTGGCCCGACGAACGGCAAAGGAGGAATCAATCCACCCGAGAAATCCGGCTCCACCGGTTGGCTCCCCGAATCGGAGCCGGACCCTGGAACGACCGGTGGAGACACCAATACCGAAGCCGACGAATCGGAAGAAGGCGAAGGAGTCGCGGTGCCCGCGTCCGCTACCAACGGCTCCGAGGAAGGAGACCGATGGGCCATCACCTGGCGCACAAGTCCAAATCCCAACAACAAAATCAGGACCGCGAAAGCGCCTTGGAACCAGGGCTGGCGCACCAGCTTGGTCGCCGCATCCTCGCCGACGTCGAACTCCATCGCCTGGCCACCGCAACGTTTGCAAGTCGTCAAGCCGTCCGCCACCCGTTTTCCGCAACTCGCGCAGATCTGCATGATTCGTCTCGTCTACTTATACAGACGCCACTTTACGCTACGTAGGCTTGCGGTCCGGATGTCACCATTTCTTCCCGATGCTCCCGCAAGAGGTCAAGCACCGCATCCTCTGCACAGTCCACGATATCCGCGGCTGCTTCGGGGCTCCGTTCGATTCCGCGCTTTTTCAGAAGGTCACTCAGATGGCCGGAGCCGTAAGCCTCCAGCACGACAGGGTGCACATAGCATTTTCGACAAACCGTAGGCGTATTCCCGAGTTGCTTCGCCACAACCTTTAAGACCGACGTAACTCCGCTCTTTTGCCCCCTCTTGGTCTCGCTGGGCTCGAGCACCGAGAGTTCCGTAAGAGCAAGGACGGTTCCCGCCCAAGTCCGGAAATCCTTCGCGCTGAACTCCTCGCCTGCGATCTCCTTCAGATACAGATTCACGTCCGACGAAGACACGCTCCGCGTCTCTCCTGCCTCGTCCAGATACTGAAAAAGCTCCTGTCCCGGCAAGTCTTGGAGGGCCTTCACCACCCGAGCGAGCCTCCGATCGTGCAGTTCGATGTTGTGCTTGATCTTGCTCTTCCCAAGGAAATTAAACGCGACGGTTTCGCCTTGCACCTGCACGTGCCGATTCCTCAAAGTCGTTAGTCCAAACGACTTGTTCTCCTTCGCGTACTCTTCATTCCCGACTCGGATCAGGCTCTTCTCGAGCAGGTACACGATCGCCGCCAGCACCTTCTCTCGAGGGAATCCCTGCTTCCGCAGATCCTTTTGCACCCGGTCTCGAACCTTCGGCAGAGCTTCGCCGAAGTCGATCAGGCGCTGGAATTTCATCATATCTCGCGTCTCGCGAAATCGCGGATGGTACCGATACTGCTTCCGACCGCGAGCGTCCAGCCCCGTCGCCTGCAAGTGCCCCTCCGACAACGGACAGATCCAAACCTCGACGTACGCGGGAGGGATCGCCAGCGAACGAATTCGCTTCAGCGTCGCCGCGTCCTTCACCAAAGACCCATCCGTCCTTGTATACGAAAACCCCTTCCCCGACCGCTTCCGCCGAATCCCTGGTATCTGATCGGTGACGTACACGAGCCCGGCTTGCTCGACCTCATACGGTGGCGCGATGGACATAACCTGAAGCGTCCGACCACCCGCGCGCCCCCGATGTTCGCCCCAGCTCCCGTTGTGCCGCGATGCGCCCAGACAGTAGACTCGGCGAAGCAAGGCAAAGATGGCGCTTCACTACCTCACGGTGCAGGACATTCTGTGGATCAATCTTCAACTTACGAAGAAGGTTCAGCACTTCAACTACGCCCGCCTCGAAGAGGCCACCTTCTACCAGTACGCCTACGGAGAGAGCCGCAGCCTCATGCCCCAGGCCGCTCGATTCCTTACCGGATTCTCCAAAATGCGACCCTTCGAGACCGGGAATGACGGCACCGCGTTCGTCGCGACAGTCACCTTCCTCGAGATGAACGGGCGAACCCTCTCGGTGCCCGACGAAGAGGCCCGGGCCTGGTTTAAGTCGGCGCTCTGTAGCCTCGATGAAGCCCAAGCCGCTATCGAGAAGGCTACGACCGACCACACGGTCGCCCACCACGACCTGCCCGCAGTTCAATCGGTAGCGCAATCCATTGTGGACCGATATTCTTCGGCCCTAGCCGGGTTCGATGGCCTTCCCGCCGCTGCGGCGGCCAAGTAGCCCGTCCAAGGCTCGGCCGGAGTACGCGGCTACGTCCGAGCCACGAGCCGACAGCGAACACCTAAGGCAAGCCATAATCCATGCCATGTTGATGGCCGGAAAGAAGGGTCTTGTGTTGAGCATTACCAATGAGAAAAGCATTGGCTGGGCCGTTGCCAAGGCCGCCGCCGAAGCTGGCGCCGAGGTCGGCATTGGGGCTCAGAATGAGCGGATGATGAAGAACGTCGGCGAGCTTGCCGACGCGAACGAGAGAGTTTCGGCATTCACCGTGGATTTC
>JBBSFL010000233.1:0-4949 GCA_038238735.1 Fimbriimonadales bacterium
GATCTCGGTGATCGTGAAGCCTTGTTCCTCGAACCTCTTGCGGAGGATCTCTTCGCTTTCGGCGTCGGCGGTGCCCTTCTGGATACCGCCGCTCGAATCTCGGAATGTGTAGCTGTAGACAGGCATAAGAGTTCCTTACCTTGCGTTTCGCGAAACCGTTCCAACCGTGGGAGGCGCACCCGGGGCCGTCCCCGGAGGAGCCGTGTTGATCATCTTCTTAAGCTCTTCAACGTTCTGGCAGCGCGACATGATCTCTTCCAGAGTGACGAGACC
Source organism: Fimbriimonadales bacterium (assembly GCA_038238735.1). GTDB lineage: Bacteria > Armatimonadota > Fimbriimonadia > Fimbriimonadales > Fimbriimonadaceae > JAFDWR01. The sequence continues at coordinate 274 of JBBSFL010000233.1, forward strand.
CTTGAAGTAAAGGTCGCGCAGATTCTGGTCCATGGTGATCATGCCCATGTTGCCGCTCGTCTGAATCATGGACGGAATCTGGTGGGTCTTCGCTTCACGGATCAGGTTCCGAATGGCGGGCGACGCGATCATGATTTCGTTCGCGGGCACGCGGCCCTTGCCGGAAGCTCGCGGCAACAACTGCTGCGAGATGATCGCCTGCAGGTTGTTCGAGAGCTGAACGCGGATCTGCTCTTGCTGGCCGGGAGGGAAAACGTCGATGATACGGTCGATGGATTCCGCCGCGTTGTTCGTATGAAGCGTGGCAAAGACCAAGTGGCCTGTTTCAGCCGCCGTAATCGCCAAGGCGATCGTCTCCATGTCGCGCATTTCACCGACGAGGATGACGTCCGGGTCTTCGCGAAGGCTGGCGCGGAGCGCGTTCGAGAAGCTCTTCGTGTCGCCTCCAAGTTCGCGCTGGTTCAGGATGGAATTCTTGTGCGTGTGCAGATACTCGATCGGGTCTTCGATCGTGATGATGTGCAACCCCTTCGTCATGTTGATGAAGTTGATCATCGCGGCGAGCGACGTCGACTTACCAGAGCCCGTAGGGCCGGTGACGAGGATGAGGCCACGCGGCTTCTCCGTGAGCTTCTCAAGAAGCGGCGGGAGATTGAGGTCGCGGACGGTGGGAATCTTCTGCGGAATAAGGCGGAAGGCGGCGGCTACCGAACCGCGGTCGCGGTACATGTTCACACGGAACCGGGCGCGCTTCGGAAGCTGATACGAGAAGTCGAGCTCCAGGGTCGTCTCGAATCGGTTGATGTTCTCATCCGAAAGGATGTCGTACATCATACGCTGCAACACGGTGGGGCTGAATTCCTCGTAGTTCAGGCGCTTCAGAGCGCCGTCTTCCCGAATGATCGGCTGCGTGCCCACGGAAAGGTGAAGGTCCGACGCATTCCGGTCGACGACCATGTGCAGGAGCTCGTCGATATGCTGATCTTCCAGCGTCTCCGGCGCGCCGGTACCGATAAGCTCGGGAGGGCTCCAACCCTGTTCGTTCGTCGTCGTCGTCTGCTGGTCGGCGCTGAGCAATCCCCCAGGAGCCTGCCCGGGCGCTTGGCCCGGCATCGTATAAGCATTGTTTGGCTGCATTCTTTCTCTCTAACTCAAAAGCCGGCGGTGAAGACAACCCGCATAACTTCCTGCGGGTCGGTCAAACCGGCTAAAACTTTGTGGAGCCCATCTTCTTTCAGCTCCCTCATTCCATTGGCCTTAGCGGCCTCCTTGATATCGTTCAGGGGCGCTCTTCGAACTACGAGTTCTGCGATCTCCGCGTTCATCAACATCAATTCGTGGATGCCCATTCGGCCCTTATATCCAGTCTGACGATTATTTTCCGCCGGAACGCCACGATAGAGCGTAACTTTCTCTTCGGGGTCCGTCACCGGGAAGCCGAAGCGCCGCAGATCCATCGCCGGAACCTCGTAGGCCTCCTTGTTGTCCGCGTCGATCTTTCGTCCGAGCCGCTGGGCGAGAACGCCGATGACCGTCGCTGAGATCAAGTACGGCTCGACGCCCATGTCGATCATACGAAGGGTGGCCGAAGGTGCGTCGTTCGTGTGAAGCGTGGAAAGCACCAAGTGGCCCGTCAGTGCGGCTTCGATCGCGATTTCCGCCGTTTCCAAGTCGCGCATTTCGCCGACCATGATGATGTCGGGATCTTGTCGAAGGAAGGCGCGGAGACCGGTCGCGAACGTCAAGCCCGCCTTGCGATTGACCTGCACCTGCGCGATGCCGTTGAGCTGATACTCGATCGGGTCCTCGACCGTGATGATGTTCACGCCGATCGTGTTGAGCTTATTGATGACCGAATACTGTGTTGTCGTCTTGCCTGAACCCGTCGGGCCGGTGCAGAGAAACATGCCATTGGGCTGGGTGACCAGCTCCTCGATCTTCAACTGATTCTCTTCCGTAAACGCCAGTTTGCCGAGGCCAATCATGACGCTCGACTTATCGAGAATACGCATGACGATCTTTTCGCCGAACGGGGTCGGGATCGAGCTGACGCGGAGGTCGTATTCCTTGCCCTGGTTTCGAACCTCGATTCGGCCATCTTGGGGAATGCGGCGCTCGGCGATGTTCATGTCCGACATGATCTTCAAGCGCGAGATCAGCGGCGCCATCAGGTTGCGCGGAATCGTCATCGCCTCGGTCAAAACGCCGTCGACGCGGTACCGAATACGCACGGAGCGCTGCTGCGGCTCGACGTGGACGTCGGAGGCCCGGTCGATAATTCCCTGTTGGATCAGCGCGTTCGCCAGCTTGATGATCGGCGCCTGCTCGGCCATCTTCTCGGCATCGGCTTCCGAATCTTCATCGCGCTCACTTCCCCGCTGTACGCCGGCGCCCGCGATGGCCGCCCGGATGTCGCCGCGAAGGTCCGCGTTCTGCGCAACCGGCGTGTTATTCGGAGCCGCTGAAGCCCCCTCCGCCGTGCCGCCGCCGTAATATTTCTTCAGCGCGTCCTCGATTGCGCCCGGAACTGCCACGACCGGCACCACCCGGCAACCCGAGGCCAGCGCCACATCGTCGATCGCCTGGATGTTGTTCGGGTTCGCGGTGGCCAGCCAAAGGGTGGTCCCGTCCTTCTTCACCGGAATGACCGAGTGGTTCTTGACCACGCGCTCCTGAACCACGTTCAAAGCGGAGGAGTCGATCGTAATCCTGTCGAGATCGACGAACGCGTAGCCGAGCTCCTGCGCCCGTGCCTGTAGAACCTCGCGCTCGCCAACCATCCCCAGAGTCACCAGGACCTTGCCGATGTCGGTCTCTTTCGTCTGCTGTTGCACTTTTTGTGCTTCTTGGAGCTGATCGGGTTTAAGAAAACCCTTATCCATGAGGAACTGGACCATCGACTTCCTGGGTAATGCCATCTGCGTAATCACTCGAATCGGATTCGGCGTTCGAGCCCAGGCAGCAAAAGCCTGTGCCCCGTCCCCCTCGCGACCGCCATATTCTAGACCAAAAGCCCCATTTTTACGAGGGGTGAACACAAAATCCGCGCAATGGAACCAAGACGGGGCGGGCGAGCGGATTGGTTCTGCCCTTCGTGCCGAACGGGTTTGAATCGGCGCGGTCGGTCTACTCTCCAAGGCGAAGACTCTTAGCCTGGTAGGTCCGCGTTACCGCGAATCCGTGGCGGCCGTAGAAATCGGTTAGTCCCGTCCAGTCGATAATGCATCGCCGTACGCCCCGATTTTTCAACTCCGTCAACGACGCGCCCAGCAGACCGTGACCCAAGCCTTTCCCGCGAAGGGAGGCGACCACCCCGATCGGCCCGAGACTTCCCCACTTCTCGCCGAGCGAACCACGCCAAACCCCGCCGCCGATTGGCCGCTTATTCGTGAAGTCCTGAATCAGCGAAAATCCGGCCAACTCATTGCCCTTAAAGACCCCGAAAACGCAGCTTGGACCCTCGACCTTCACCTTTTCAAGCACATCGTATCGCCAGCGCCCAGAAAATTCTTTCGACAGGAGTTCCGTTAGACCATCCGAATCCCCTGCGTCCAAAGCCCGGAAGATAGCGCCCTCCGGTACGGGATAGGGGGCCTCATAGTCGGCAAGATCGCGCTCTAAGTCGAAGCACTCGCCTCCGTTGTCGAACCCCTCCACCATCAAAAACGAACAAAGCGTGTGCGCCGTGGACGGACAGCCAGGAAAGAAGTGCCGCGAATCCGCGCCAAAAGTTAAAATCTGCTGCCCACGATTCCGGAGAATGCCTTTCGCCTCCGCCAGCAAATCGATTCCCGAATCGGCTTCGCGAAAAGCAAGCGCGCTTACGTGCGATACATCCTTGTTCGGTCCGGAATACAGTCGAGCCGCCGGCTGCTTCAGGGCCACGAACCCCTGCACGACGTCGTCCATCACATCGATCTGAGAGGCGCCCCAATCGAAAACCGGGCTCTCGACCGTGTTCTGTCTCAGTATCTGCGCATCGATCTTGAACTCTTCAGGATAAAAGGTGTTCCAAAGCTCGACGAGGGCATCGAAGTCCGCTTGAAGAAAAGAAATTCGCATGGCAAGGGCGCTTCAGCGCGCTACATTCATTGTAGGCCACGACGAGTAACTCAAATTCGCTGGAGTATAAAGGAGCGCGGACTTCAGTCCGCAAAGGGAACCAGCGATCAGTCCTGGCAACGGACGGTGCGGTTTTAGCTTGCTCCCAAATCCTCCAACCGGCAAGCCGTGCTCCAGCGCCAAGCACAAGAACGCTACGAGCTTTGCGCGAGTTGCCGCAGGTGCGCCGCGTACAAGTTCAGTGCTTCCCGAGTGCGCGTCAAACGCGAGATCATCAACCCGTCGTCATGCCGCAAGAACTCGCTAAGATTGGGTGCCGCCACGAGCGCCTCGAACGCGTCGACCCCGACGCCCTTCTGCTCCAAACTCGCGACCGCATCCTCTGAGGCGTAGCGCAAATAAGCCACCACATACCGCCGGACCGGCCCATAGTGCTCCCGAACCCATGCGCTCGACTTCGCGTAACTCTTCTCCAAGGCCGGCGTCGGCCCATACTGCGCCGCATCGCACAGCGTCTCGACAAGCTCCTCATAAACCTTGTAGAAGGCGAGAAGCTGCTCCTGACGCTCCCCAATCGCCTCGGCTGGCGAAACCGTGCCCGCCACTTGCATAGC
>JBBSFL010000234.1:0-4927 GCA_038238735.1 Fimbriimonadales bacterium
CACGCTCGAAGCATCCACCCAGTCGAACCAGATCGTGTCGACCACGACTTTCCGACCACTCTCCGATTCCGGGAAGTAGATGCGGTGGGAGGCAAGCGCGGGGATCTCCCCGGCGGGACCGCCGATTCCGAAGTACGCCGCCGAGCTGCCCGTGTAGTACGTGTCGGTCGTCGGGCTCCCGAAGGTGGTGTGATACTGTTCGGCCGCCTTGAATACTTGGACGGCCCATTCGTTGCGGGCCATATAAAGAGCGCGCACCGCGCGACCCGCGGCCTTCACTGTTCCCGTCGTGCCGTCCGGATACAGGAGCATCACGTCGAGGCCATTAGTGAGGTCGCGATCGTAGTCGTTGAACTTGATCTCTCCGAGAGACTTGTTCACCGTGTAAGAAGACTTTGTCGGGTCGACCGCGAAGTCGTTCAAAGGACCGCTCGGCGGAGTCGGATCGCCAGGGTTGGCAGGATCGTAAAGCAGCACGCCGCCAGTCTGAACATCGACCAGGACGAAGTCTTTTGCGGGCGCATAGTTGCCCGCTCCGTTCGGGACGGCGAAGCCCATCCCATTGAAAGGCGTGCCGTCGACATCCGCGTTGCCCTGAACTTTTAGATTCCCAACCGGCAGATGATAGTTTGCCGGAGTGGCGTCCGGGATTCGGAAATCTTCGCGTAGAACGCGCCAATCGTAGACGTCGTAGTCGACCCGGGCAACGAGCGGAACGCGTCGGCCGTTCTCAAAAATCTGATCGTAGTTGTAACCCGCGGTGTTGAAGAGCAACAATCCGAGCGCATCCTTCTTGCCGGTGGGATCCTCCGGCAGCATGTACTCGTAAGGATCGGCGTTCGGCTTGGTGCCGTTGGGCGAGAAGCCCGTAGCGGTCACGTCCTCGAAGACTCTCGCGGCACGGACTGTGTCCGGCTGCGCATTCTGATACACGCCGCCATCGAGTCCGGGCTCCGGGGCGACGAGGGCGGAAAAGTTGAAGGTCTGGAACCCGCCCGGTGCGTTGGCAGCAACCGTGACGATTTGTCCGAGGCGTTCCTTCTGAACGATCTTGCCGGAGACGAGCTCCGTCCACGAGTAAGTGAGCCGGTAGTTGCGCTGCGCAGGACCCGACGGCAGCGTAATCGTGCCGGTCGCCGTATCGGCGTTATTCAGATAGAACTCATAATCGTGCACGCCCGAAGTGCCTGGAAGGCCGAACTGGGGGCTCATGTCGTTGCCGTAAACGATGAAGTCGTTCTGGTATCTCGCGTCGAGAAGCACCGGTCCGAAGTTAAGGGTCATACGGCTGCCCGGAACTCCGTTGATGAAAGTTGGGCTGGGCACCCGGCGGCCCTCGCCGATGACGCGGCGAATCACATTCGGTCCGGTCAGGAACTTCCAATTTGCGATCGCGTTGCCGCCACCGTCGATCAAGTTGCCGGTTGAATCAAAGGTGCAACCCGTCGGCGGAGAATAGTCCAAAGCATTTCGATTCCAATCCGGCTCGATCGCGAAGAGGCCGCCGCCAAGGTCGACATACTGCACGGCAAGAATTTGCTCCGGCAATTGCTCGGACTGTCCCTTGAGCCGTTCGATCTCCGTTCGCGCAAGCTGCACGGCGATGCTGTTGTTCCGGGTCGTACTGAGCACGCGGAAGCCGCCGGGAAAGATCTGGACGATCGCAAGGATTCCGACGAGGAAAACCACGATGACGACCAGAAGCTCGACGAGCGAGGTTCCAGCTTGTCGTTTCGACAGGATTGGGTTACAAATTCTTCGCATGATGCTTTGCCCTGCGAGGCAGGGCGGTGAGAACTAAGGAAGGACGCGCCAGGATCGGTCGGCCATGTCTTTCGAGTCGTAAGGCCTGGCGGCTCCACCGAGAAACAGGACGATGTCGTTCCTGTTTCGCTGGACCGCGCCGGCGTCGTAGTCGCGGAAATAGCTGTTCCAGGTGATAACCGTGGTCTCTGGAGGCTCGGAATATCCAAGCTGCCGGGGATCGTCGTTAATGCTTCCGTATGTTCCGCTCACTCCCACGAGGGAGTACTTCGACCAGAAGGGAGCATAGCGAAGCTCGGTGCATCCACTTGTGTCGCCGGTGGTGCAGTTGGCGTTTCCACCGAGTTGGACCTTTCCGACGTCATAGCCGCTGATGTTGTAGTAGTGAAAATTCGTTGTGCCGTCGATATTCTCTTTAGCGTTTAACGTTACGCCTCCGGGAAAATCGGCTTGGTTCACGATATGGTTCGGCCCGTATGCCTGACGAGCGTTAGGGTCGTCGTCGGCGGCGTTAATAACGCCGTTGCCGTCCAAGTCCAGAATCGCGCCGGGCCTTGAGTCGACCGTCGGCCAAACGGCGGTCGTGATATCGGTGTCCTTCGGCCGGTCGAGCGCTGGCCGGAAGGTCTCGACGCTGTCGATCCTTCGAGCATAAAGGAAGCTGCGAAGCTGCCCTGCCGGAACGACGTTGGTGCCAGGACCCGCCGTGTAAAGCGTGGCGTAGCCTAGCAGGGCCGGCGGATAGGCGCCTTGATCCGCTCGGTAAAGCTGGAGCGAATTTCGAATCGAGTTTAGATTCGAAATGTCACCGCTACGGTAAGCGGCGATCTTTGCTCTCGCATAGACCGGAAAGATAATGGCGGCCAAGATCGCGATAATCGCGATCACAACCAGCAATTCGATGAGTGTAAATCCCCTATTTGAACGTTGCATGAACCAACACGCTCCGCTCTCCCCGTGTTTATTGACTGGGTAAGAGCCCTAACTGTTCCAGACAAAGTAACCCAACATGCGGGCCACCGCCACCGGTTGCCCAGTTCCAATAATCCGAAACTCCTCCCAGAATTTGGGCTTGGAACACCGTCGCCACAATCGCGCCCAAGGCGAGATAGGGGCCGAACGGGATCATCGTGCGTTCTACCTCAAAGTCCTGCACCTCCTCGAAGGGAAGGTACGGCTCCTCGTGGAACCACGCGCGATAAAGCTTCGGCACAGCGAGCCCGATCAGATCGATGCAAAGCACGTAGCCGATCCCGCTCTGAAGGAGAGAGCCGATGGACTCAGGTTCGTAAACATCTTCACTCCCCTCACCCTGCTCACCCTGATCTGCTTCGTCGACCTTCCCTCGCAAGGCAAGCACCTGAACGATCCCAAGGATCGCGCCAAGAGCGACGGCTAGGCCGAAGCTCATCACCGCCACGGTTGGCAGCAGGACCGCGCCGATTCCGCGGGCCATCTTGATGTCGCCATGGCCCATCGCGTCCTTTCCAAACAGAAGTCTGCCTAGAAAGGCAATTCCCCACAGCACGCCAATGCCGACGAGTGCGCCTACCACGCTACTTGGGACGCCACCGATACTGGCCAGCGGAGAACCCTTGTAGTAGAGCCAGCCGTTGTAGACGAGGCCAACAAGGAGAAGGAAACCATTGATCGAATCGGGGATTATGTATAACTCCCAGTCGATAAAGATGATCGCAACCAGCGTGCTCGCCGCCGCCGCATAGCAAATCGCGCGCGCCGGATCGGCCCCCACGACGAAGTATTGCCACCACAGCCCAGCCCATATCGCGCCGTTCAGAAGCTCGACAAAGAAATAGCGAGAGGTAACCGGTTGCCCGCAATGCCGGCACTTGCCCCGAGACATCAGAAAGCTAAACAGCGGAATCAGATCGAGCGGATCGAGGCGATGTTTGCACTTCGGGCAAAAGGAATGCTTCGGATTGCTAAGCGAAAGGTTTCTGGGCGTCCGGTAGATAACGACATTCAGAAAGCTCCCGATGGTTGCCCCCAGAAAGAAGCCAACAATCCAGGTCCATGCGGGGAACATCGTAAGTACGGACGGTTCAGATGATGGAATCGATGAACCTGATAGAACTGATGGAGTTGAAGATCAATTCCTCAACTCCATCACACAGTCACTCTCATCATCTCCGAAGGCTACTTATCGTCGGCAGCGCCGCTCGATAGGCTCGAAATGACCTTTACAAGCGGAAGGAACATCGAGATAACGATGAAGCCAACGATAAACCCTAGACCGACGATCATGATTGGCTCCAGCGCAGCCGTCAGAGAAGCCAGCGTTGCCTCGACCTCGGACTCGTAGAAGTCCGCGATCTTCTGAAGCATAAAGTCCAGAGAGCCCGACTCTTCGCCGACGCCGATCATGTGAACGACCATCGGCGGGAACAGTCTGGACTCTTCGAGCGGATCGCCGATGCGATCTCCCTCACGAATACGGGCCCGAGCCTCCAAAACCGCGTCGGCCATGATAGTATTTCCGACCGTGCCCGCAACCGTTTCCATCGCTTGAAGGATCGGAACGCCAGAGGTGAGCAACGTGCCCATCGTGCGGCTGAAACGAGCCATGCAGATCTTATGGTGTAGCTTGCCGAACACTGGAATCTTCAGTTTCACCCGGTCAGCGACCCGTCTTCCGAAACGCGTGCTCGTGAACAGCTTGTAAGCGAACACGATTCCGATAACCGCCAGAATGACGATCCACCAGTTATAGCGAACCACGTCGGACACGGCAATCAAGAATTGTGTGGGCGCAGGCAGCTCATCTTTCTTCAATCCGAGGTCGACCAGAATGTCGACCCACTGCGGCACGAACCAATACACCAGGAAGCCGGTAATGCCGATCGACATAACCAAAACGAGAACCGGATAGGTAAGCGCCGACTTGACCTTCCTGCGAAGCTCGACGTCCTTTTCCAAAAAGTGCGAAAGGCGTTGAAGGGTCTCCTCCAAAACGCCACCGACCTCGCCGGCACGAATCATTCCGATAAACAGATTGCTGAACGTGCGCGGGTGCCGCTGCATCGCGCGAGAAAGGCTTTCGCCACCCTCGACTCGCTCTCCGATGTCGATCAAAATCTTCTTGAGTTTAGGATCCTGGGTTTGATGCCCCAGAACGTCCAAGCACCGAACCAGCGACACGCCC
>JBBSFL010000235.1:0-4893 GCA_038238735.1 Fimbriimonadales bacterium
AAGAAGGGGCTGGACTTGAATCTGCAGACGGCCCTGGAGACTTACGAGCCCCTTGCGATCGTCAACGACATTCTGCTCGACGGGATGAAGACGGTCGGAGAGCTGTTTGGAGCGGGCAAGATGCAGCTTCCGTTCGTGTTGCAGAGCGCAGAGGTTATGAAGGCCGCCGTCAGGATTCTGGAGCCGCTCATGGAGAAGGTCGAGGGCCAGGATAAGGGTTCGATGCTGCTCGCCACCGTTGCGGGCGACGTGCACGACATCGGCAAGAACCTCGTCGACATCATCCTCACGAACAACGGCTATCGCGTAGTCAACATCGGTATCAAGCAGCCGCTGAACAACATTTTGGATCAGGCCGCGACCCATAAATGCGATGTGATCGGGCTGAGCGGCCTGCTCGTGAAGAGCACGCTGATCATGCGCGACAACTTGCTGGAAATGAACTCGCGGGGAGTCAGCCACTATCCAGTGGTGCTCGGCGGGGCGGCGCTGACCCGAGGGTACGTCGAAGAGGATCTCCGGGAGCTGTACCAGGGGCAGGTCTTTTACGCGCAGGATGCGTTTGAAGGGCTGCGACTGATGGCGGAGCTTTGTGGTGATCCTATCGGTGATGGAACTGAGGGTCCTGATGGAGTTGATGGAATTGAACCGGAATTGACCAGCGAGCCCTCAATTCCATCAATTCCATCAGGACCATCGGCTCCGTCACCCCAAAGAGTAAGCAGCCACCGCGTTGGCATCATCGACCCGAGCCTCTACGTCTTCGATGGCACCAAGAGTGGGATTCAGCCGGTCGAGAATCCACCGGCGCTTCCGTTTTATGGGGCGCGGAAGCAGACCAAGTTCGACATCTTCGAGATATACAAGTACATCAACCCGATCGCCCTGTTCCGGGGTCAATGGGAGTTCAAGAGGCCGGCGGGCATGGGGAACGCGGAGTTCACTGCTTGGCTAGACGAGCAGGCGGGACCGGTGTTCGAGAGACTCAAGCGCGAGCTGGCGAGCGTGATGAAGCCTCGCGTCAAGTGGGGATATTTCCCATGCGCCGGGGAAGGCAACGACCTGATCATCTTCGAGGAGGACGGGCAGACGGAGCGCCTAAGGTTCACCTTCCCCCGCCAGCGAGACGGCAAGCGCCTGTGCCTAAGCGATTTCTTCCTCCCCAATACCGAAAACGCCCTACCCACTACCTTCCGACGAGACACCGTCGCCTTCTCCATCGTCACAATCGGCGACGGGGTGACGAAGTTGGAGCGGGAGCTATTTGCAAAAGGCGACTATCAGGACTACCTGTTCGTGCACGGTCTTGGGGTCGAGACGGCCGAGGCGCTTGCCGAGTATTGGCATCGCCAAATCCGCATCGAGATGGGCATCGACGACCAGGAGCCGGAGGAAATGCGCCTCCTCTTCAGCGCGAAATACCATGGGGCTAGGTACTCATTCGGCTACCCCGCCTGCCCGAATCTGGAAGACCAGACGAAGCTGTTTGAGCTCCTCAAGCCGGAAGAGATTGGCATCGAACTGACCGAAGAGTTCATGCTCTCGCCCGAGCAATCGACGAGTGCGATCGTCGTCCACCACCCCGAGGCGAAGTATTTCAACGTGCGCTAACTGCAAGTGTCACAAAAAAGCGTCACCTCGACAATAACCCTTTGAATCTCAACGGGGTTGATATGCAAATTAAAGTTTCACTCGTGGCACTTGCCACTATCGCCACTGTCGCTGCGCAGGCAGGGACCGTCTACAACAACATTCCCAGCACCTTGGATCCGAACTACGTGAGCCAGGGATTTGAAGCTACCTCCACTTATGAGCTTGGCGACCGGGTCGGATTGGCGGGTACGGACCGACTTCTCAGCTCGGCGACCGTTACCATGTCCGATTGGGCTATCCACTCCGACTACACGGGGATTGGCGACGCGACCGGCTTCGACCACGCGCTCACCATGAACATCTATGCGGCAGGTCCCGGCGACAGCGTTGGCGCTCTTCTCGGAACCAAGACGCAGACATTTCACATGCTGTGGAGGCCAGAAAACAACCCAGGCGACAACAGCTACTGGGTCGGCCCGGATAACAATCACTATCACGGGATTGCATTCAACTGCACGTTTGATCTCAGCACGTTGGGACTCACGGTGCCGAACACGATTATCTACGGCCTCGCCTACAACACAGCCGATTACGGCGCGAATCCGACCCACGCCTCTGGCCCTTACAACTCGCTGAACTACGCTTTGGGCGGAACCACCACCGTGGGAACGGACGTCGATCCGGACGAGGCTTACCTGAATTCCACGTGGGCTGGCGCCTACACCGATAATGGAGCGGGCGGCCTCGGCACGTTCCGACGCGACACGGGTTGGACGGGATTTGCGCCGATGGTGCAGTTCAACGCGGTTCCTGAACCCGCCTCGATGGCGGTTCTCGGAATGGGAGCGATCGCTTTCCTCCGCCGACGCAAGACTGCCAAGAAGTAAGGCTTATCTTGGTGGAAATGAGGCCCTTGCGCAAAACGCGCAATGGCCTCATTTCACTTACTTAACCGCAAAAGCGGCAGCGTCCGGCTTTTGGTCGAGCATCTTGACGTGCCCGTCTACGAAAGCGGTCGCATTCAGAGGGCCGCCCGAAGGAACCCACCAACTGTCGCCGCCATCGGCGGGGGCGTTTCCGGTTGCGGTAGTTTCAAACAACGACACGACGAGCGCGGGAGCGTTCAGCGATGCCCCAACCACGGAAGAAAGGTTGCCGTTGAAGGCGTAAGCGACCGCCTCATCCGGGTGGTGCGGCGATTTTAGATCGCCTTTGTCCTTGACGTACGGGCCGATTTCGGTGACCCAATCGTCCTTGCGCGGAAACATGTCGTCGGCGTCGGCTTGATACATGATTACGGCGAGGCCCAAGTTCTTGGCGTGCCCTCCGGCCATCCTCTCATTGTCGTCCGTGGTGCCCGTGGTAGGGCTGACGGTCGGAGGGACGCTCACCGCAGGACTTGGCGTCGTGTCGACTACGACCGGCGGCGCAGGGTTGTTCGAACATCCCGCGATAGCGACGGGAGCCAGAAGCAGATAAGGTCGGAATCGTATTCGCATCTCCTTCACTAAAGCAGCTTTCGAGTTGGAAAGGCAAGAGAAGAAGTGTCGGTTCATCATTCAATCACTCACCATTCTCCACGACCCACAACCTACAGCCCCCAAGGTAGTCTCACCCCAGTTATGGCAACCGCGATTACGATGGGCCCTGCGGGGCTTCAAGTTCCCAACGACCCGATTCTTCCCTTCATCATCGGCGACGGCACCGGACCCGATATCTGGCGCGCGAGCGTGCGAGTCTTCGACGCTGCCGTCGAGAGAGCCTACGGCGGAACCCGGAAAATCGAGTGGAAGGAAGTGCTCGCGGGGCAGAAGTCGTTCGACCAGACCGGGAGTTGGCTGCCCGACGAGACGCTCGACGCCTTTAAGCACTACCTCGTCGGCATCAAGGGACCGCTGACAACGCCGGTCGGCGGTGGGATACGGTCGCTGAACGTCGCGTTGCGCCAGATTCTCGACCTCTACATCTGCCTCAGACCCGTGCGCTGGTTCACCGGCGTACCGTCTCCGGTCAAGAATCCTGGCGCGGTGGATATGGTGATCTTCCGCGAGAACACGGAGGACATCTACGCGGGCATCGAGTTCGCTTCCGGGACCGAGGAAGCCGCGAAGCTGCTCGACTTCATCCGCGAGGCCTATCCGAAGATGTTCGAGAAGATCCGCTTCGGAACGGAGCAGAGGGCGAAAGACTTCGCCGAAGCTGCAAATCCCGGCCGCCCCTCCGACACCGAAGTTCAGGTCGGCATCGGCATCAAGCCGGTTTCCAAGGTTGGGTCCATGCGCCTGATCCATGCCGCGATCCAGCACGCGATCGACCACAACCGCAAGTCCGTAACCCTCGTCCACAAGGGCAACATCATGAAGTTCACGGAGGGCGCGTTCCGCGACTGGGGCTATGAGCTCGCGAAGGCCGCGTTCGGCGCGGTCGAGATCGATGGCGGGCCATGGTGCCAGATTCCGGAGGGCCGGCCCGGCGCGGGCATCGTCATCAAGGATTCAATCGCCGACATCACCCTGCAGCAGGTCCTGACCCGCCCGAAGGATTTCGACGTGATCGCGACCCTGAACCTGAACGGCGACTACCTCAGTGACGCGCTCGCCGCCCAGGTCGGAGGCATCGGCATCGCGCCCGGCGCGAACATCAACAAGATAACGGGCCACGCGATCTTCGAAGCCACCCACGGCACCGCGCCGAAGTATGCCGACAAGGACGTCGTCAACCCTTCCAGCGTGATCCTCAGCGGCGAGATGATGTTCCGCTACATGGGCTGGGGCGAAGTCGCCGACCTGATCGTCAAGGGCGTCGAAGGCGCCATCGGCTCCGGCCGAGTGACCTACGACTTCGCGCGGCAAATGGAAGGCGCGACGGAACTCAAGTGCTCGGAATTCGGCGACGCCGTCATCGCACACATGTAGTCCGGACCGGCAATCAAACCAGGATTTGACCGGACGCCCCGGACCGGGCCACGGCACGGGGGCGGCTAAGCTGGCACGCCAGGTCGCCTGACAATTTTCACCCGATTGCCTTACGGTTGTCCGACGCTTGTTTCTGAATTTCTGAGTTTCTGACCAACTTTTCGGAATTTCGCTTTTTGCTTCTCTTTTGAACCAGGGCCAGCCCCTTATTTCTGAGATTAGGTGTTGTTTCTGGATTTGAGGGCTGGTTTCTGGGTGTGAAGGCTGGTTTCTGGTTTTCTGTAGAGCTTTACGACCTTTCGACGGAGCCTTCACCCTTACGTGCTCGAGGTGCGAATTTGTCAACGTGTCTTCCGTCCGTTTCTTTAAGACCCGGGCTAATTGG
>JBBSFL010000236.1:0-4879 GCA_038238735.1 Fimbriimonadales bacterium
CCACCAGCGGACAGGGCGGCGGAAAAGTCGGTTGCCATGGCAATGAGGATCGCGGAAATGATGTTGCTGACCACGAGGTCGAAGGGCTCTGGAGAGAGGTCGCGGATGCTGTCGCCGGTGCGGAAGTCGCAATCTGCGGCGTTTAGCTGGGCGTTTTCACGGGCGACCTCGACGGACAAGGGCTCGATGTCAACCCCTTCGACCGTCATCGCGCCGAGCTTTTTGGCGGCGATGGAAAGGATGCCGCTCCCGCATCCTACGTCAGCCACGCGCCGTCCTTCGATCTCCACTTGCTCTAGAAGCTCCAGACACATCCGCGTCGTTGGATGGTCTCCGGTTCCGAACGCCTGGCCCGGGTCGAGGACGATCTCGACGTCGGTTGGCTTGGCGTCGAATTCCTCCCACGTCGGTCTCACCACGATACGGTCTCCGATTCGGCGGGGATGAAAGTGACTGCGCCACAGTTCGTCCCAGTTTTGCTCCTCGAACGGCTTCGAGGTGACCTGTTTCGCACCCGCCTGTTGAAGCGCAAGAGTGAGCGCATCGACAACCTGCTGCGAGCCTGTCAAGTCGACAACCGCCGCACCAAGAGTCGGAGGATCGTCCGTTTGAATCGTATTCTCACAGCCGTGATCGCGGAATATCTCGATCCACGGCGACCAATCTTCTGGGGTTTGGTCGAAGGTGGCGGTGATTTCGATCCAGGTCATTTCGATGTGGGATGGTCGATGTCGGATGTCGGATCTAGGATGGCGGATCGCTCGTTTTTCGTCTCAAAGTCTCTCTCGACTCTTGTTTCGGTCTCTAGTCTTTTGTCTTTCCCATCTATTTCTTCTTCCCGAAAAGCCCACCGAGTAGCCCGCGCGACGATCCTTCGGGCGCGGTTTCGCCGCTTGCCTCCGCGAACGCGCGGAGGGCAGTAAGTTGGGCTTCGCTCAACTTCTCCGGAACGACGACTTGGACTTGAGCGATCATGTCTCCGCGCTTACCGCCGTGGAGGGGAGGAAGCCCGGCACCTTTCACCGAAATCTGAGTTCCAGGCTGGGTGCCTGCGGGGACATCGACCGTTACCTGCGCTTCAACGCCTTCGAGACGAAGCTCGTCTCCCATCGCGGCTTGGACGAAGGAGATGTCCAGGGGGGCGTACAGGGTCGTGCCGTGGCGCTCGAAGCGATCGTCTTCCGCCACATTGAGCCTTACATACAGGTCGCCGGGATGTCCCCCCATCACGCCTTCTCCTCCGAGCCCGCTCATCTGCATCCGCGCGCCGTCCTCGACGCCGGGAGGGACCTTGACCGGAATATTGGCGGTTTCCTGCCGGACGCCGCGACCACCACACTTCGAGCAGCGACTCTTGGTGATCATGCCCTCGCCGTGGCAAATGGGACAGGTGGCCTGCGTGCGAACCTGGCCGATGAAGGTGCTGCGAATCTGGGAAACCACGCCGGCCCCTCGGCAATGTTCGCAGGCGGTTGGAGGCGCTCCGCCTTCACCGCCCGTCCCGTTGCAGGCGTCGCACTTGGCGTCGCGCTTGACCGTCACCTCGGTGTCGATCCCGTTTAAGACATCGAGCAGGGTGAGCTTTAGTTCGGCTTGGACGTCGTGGCCATCTCGCGCCATCGAGCGACGTCGACCACCCTGCGGCGCCCCGCCGAAGAACATGTCGAAAATGTCCGAAAAGTCGGCCGCACCCGCGTATCCCGCGCCGCCCGCCACTGCCTCTTCGGCATGTCCGTACTGGTCGAACCGGGCTCGCTTTTCTTCGTCCGAGAGGATCTCGTAGGCGTAGCCGATCTCCTTGAAGCGTGTTTCCGCGTCGGCGTCGTCCTTGTTGACGTCCGGGTGGTACTTGCGCGCCAACTTTCGGTAGGCGATCCGAATTTCCTCGGTCGTCGCGCTTCGCGCGACCCCGAGAACCTCGTAAGGGTCGCTGGGAGGCATCCGCTTACTCTTGCTCTTCCTCGTTCTCGTCCGCCGACTCTTGCTCGGCGATATCGGTCAGCGAGAGGGTGTCGTCTTCTCCTGCGGGAGCGGCTGCGGCATCTTCCTCGTCGTCGCCGACGAGATCAGAGAGCGAAAGAGCGTCGGGTTCCTCGCCGTCGATTTCGGCCTCGTGCTCCTCTTCACCGAGCACCACGGTGGAAACAAGAGCCACCTCGGTCTCGTCGAGGGCCGGCAACAGCAGACCCAGTTCGCCGGGCATTGTGTCCTCCATGAGGACCGTGACTCCGGCGTCATCCAGAATGGCGGCCGATTCGGCGGAGGGAAGGATCGCCTTGATCTTTCCGGCGGCAATCTCGGCTAGCGCTATCGTCAACGGATGGTTGGATTCCACCTGGACGAGCGGCATCGCGCCTTCGCGCAACTGGTTGGCGCGCTTGGCAGCGAGGTTGGAAAGCACGAACTTGCCGTGCTCGAATTCATTCAGGATGTCTGGGGAAGGCAGCATAACGGATTGGGGAAGGCGGCTGAACTTCCTATCTTACCGCAACTCGGTGTCCCCTCGGCGTAGCCTTTTTGCGCGATCAGGCTAGCAACTTCATCATTCTTGCGCACGAATCCACAGCAATCGCTAGACCGACTAGGCTAAAGCGCTCGTCTAAGCTCTCTGCATTGGTGTTTCTGACACTATGCGAAAGAACGAAATTCAGGTTTAAAAACGTCCTAACTGGGGAACGAATTTCTACCAAAATTTGTCTAATTTGTTAATCGCGACTCGCGAAACTTGTGCAAAACGTGCCTTGGAGGGCAGGGCTTCGAAATTTTAATGTCTACGACAATTGCCGCCTTGGATGAAAGGGAACAAGCTCGATTTAACGAGCTGATGGGTGAGACGTATCGCAAGGTCTACAACATGGCCTATCGACTCGCCGGAAATCGGAATGACGCTGAGGATCTGACTCAGGAAGCGTTCTATCGAGCCTATCGCAGTTTCCGCGAATACGAAGGCGACCGGCCGTTCGAAAACTGGATATTCCGGATCGTGACCCGCCTCTTCCTCGACCTCCTCCGAAGCCGTCGCCGGCGCATCAAGGCAGTGTCGTACGACTCCCCATTGCAGCGGGAGTCGGGCGACGACAATTTGTACTTCGAGGTTGCGGACAAGTCCCCTAACCCGGAGCAGACCCTTCTAAGCGGCTCCTTCAGCGAAGAGTTGCAGCGGGCTCTCGAAGCACTTTCTCCCGAGCAGCGACTCCTCATCACCCTCGCCGACATCGAAGGCGTCCCGTACAAGGATATCGCCGACATGTTGGACAAACCGGTTGGCACCATCCGGTCGAGGCTGCATCGGACCCACAAGCTGATCCGTCACCGTCTTGAGCTCATTCGCCAGGAGGGCCGATCTCCGTCCCCGCGCGGAGCTAAGTTAGCGACCCAAAGCTAGGCCGGTTCGGACTCGACGGAGAATCGCCTCAGCGCAACCGCCAGAAAAACGGCGGTGAAGCCGAGAAGTGCAAGAGCGGGAGTAACCGCCGCCGGAAGGGGTTGCGCCCGCCAAGTCATCGCATCGAACCCCCCAACGGCGTGCTTCACGGGGATGAACTGGGATACCGTCTGCACCCAGCCCGGCATTAGGAAGGAAGGGAACCAGGCTCCGCCTAGCATGGTCATCGTCAAAACGACAAGCACGGCGAGACCTCGGCTCTGCTGTTCGGTCTTACCCAACGAGGCGACGAAGAGACCGAATGTGGCCGCCATCGTCGAGGCGCAGACCCAGACGAGGCCGAAGCCAAGCAGACTCCCGTTAATCCGGACATGGAAAACCAATGCGCCGAATCCGAACACCGCAAGGAGGATCACCATCGCCCGCAGGGTCGCGCTGACGGCGCGCCCGATCACATGCATCCACATGGGCGTCGGCGCGGATTTCGTGCGTCGCCAGATGCCTTTGGTGCGCTCGCGCATGAGGCCCATGGCAAGTTCGATCGCCCAAAAAAGAAGGCCTTGCACACCCATGCCCGCAAACGCGTGCGCTACCCCGTCCCATTGGGGAGCCCCGCTCCCGGTTTCGGTGGTCTGCTTCAGAGCGAATGGCATCTCGACTTTTCCGCTATCGCCGCCGTAAATCGCACCCGCCGCGGCTTGGACCACCGTTCCCCGAACCGATAGAGCCTGCAGAGCCTGGGCCGGATCGGAGACGAGTTCAAGATCAGGATGCCCTCCGTAAGTTGCAGCTGCCCCGAAGCCTTTCGGAACCACCACCGCGACTCCGGAATTACCGGCCCGAATGGCCGAGCGCGCGGCGGCGTCTTCGCTGTCTTGCAGCTTCAAGGTGCCGGATTCCAACAGATTCTTCTTGAGCTTGGCGGAAACGTCCGAATGGTCGTTGTCGACGTAGAGGATCGGGATCGGCTTTGGCTTCTCCACCACCCCCATGTTCTGGGTGAGCATGCCCATGAAGGAAGCGATCGCCACCGGAACGAAGATCGAAAAGAGCAGCGCCCGGCGGTCGGCCGCGAATAGCTTCAGGTCCTTCAAGACGATTTGCCACAGAGTTGCCAGCATCAGTCCCGCAGGTTCCTCCCCGTGAGGTGGAGGAATATCTCCTCGAGGCTCGCCCGGTGCGAGTGGATTCCGCGGTAGGCGATGCCAGCCTCGCTGACTGCTTTCAGCGTAAGAGGAAGCTGAGTGTCCAAGTCTTCAAGATCGAAGTGCATCTTGCGACCTTCCAAAATGGCGCCCACGATGCCGGTAGAAGCCAGCTCTTCTTCCAGCTCCAGGGTGACCCGCTCGCGCGCGGGCATCAACTTGTGGAGCTCCTCGATGTTGTCGTTCGCAATAATCGAGCCGTGATCCATAATCGCGACGCGGTCGCACAGACGCTCGACCTCGTTCATGTAATGCGTCGTGTACAGCAGCGCGACGCCCTCCGTGCGGA
>JBBSFL010000237.1:0-4854 GCA_038238735.1 Fimbriimonadales bacterium
CCGTTGGTGCATGTTCGAATCCAGGCAGCGAGATTGGATTCAAGACGGAAGCATCCACTGGATGGGCGGTGTAGGGAAGCCACATGCCCGCGATGTTCTTCATCGAACCGTCGCGCTGGCGAACGTGTCCGAAGGCCACTCGCACGTAACCGCCGACGTCCTGCGGCGCCGCAACCGTGAAGCTGGCGATCAACGCCAGCGGAATAATTCCAAGCAATCTCTTCATCAGAAAATAAACCCTCTAATCAATAATACAAAACTGTGGGGCCTTTGCCCAACAAATTGTTTGACCCGGTTTATCGCTGAACCGGCGATCCTATCAGGAAAAAAGCTGCAAAACGCACACTTTTGACGGTCTGGATAGGGCTACCGGTCCTAAGGTCGGCGGACGAAAAAGAATGAACCCCCGGTTGGTGAATCCCAAATTGCTGGTAAATAGGCTGGGACCTGAGGTGCTGAATCGGGCCGAGAAGATCTTCAAATGACAAGAATGGCCGACGCATCCCTTCGGTTCGGAAGATTTCCAGCAGTTTCCCGGCGAAGGGTGAATGCTCGCCGGGAGGGCCGTCCGAGACCGATTCCTTACCACCTGAGGTCAACACCCAACGAGAAGGCCATTGGACCGCCCGGCTGAGGCGGAGGGCGTCTTCCGGCTCAAGTGCAGGTCCACGACTCTGTTCGACTCCACGCCTCACGCGTTGGTCGAAGGTTCCACCGAAGCACACGTCGAGCAGGAGGAGGATGTGACGGCAGGGCAGGATGTCGACAAGCTGCTTCAATATTTCGAAATTGATGTAGCTTCGATAGAACTTGTCGTCTTTCTTCGAGCCCGTGCAGACGAGCATCCCATCTTTGAATCTGGTTTCGTCGTAAGTTCCGTGGCCGGCGAAAAAATTAGGACTTGATCGTTCGGAGCGTAAGAGCGATCCCCAAGCTTGCCGACGGCTTCCAGAATCTTGTCCTGGGTTGGGTTTTTCAGAACGGTAGTTCAAATCCGAAGGTCTGTTCGAGTTCATCCTTCAGGGCGCCCGCATCGGATATCGGATTGTTGAGTTTGGTGAAGTCGGCTTATTCGTCGGTTGCCACCAAGAGCGCGAATCGTTTGCCCGTCGCGAACGAGAGCGTCGAAGACGGCGATGCAGTTAGCTCCGTGGCTCGCGTGAAAGTGGGATCGGGAGCATTGATCTTGCGGAGTTTTTCTTCTGGCTCTCTTGTTGGGTCGTGGTTGAAGAAACCTACCCGCTTCGCCTGTTGGGCATATTCAAGCGAAAGACCATAGGCGGCTCTCGCACCGGCGATGTCTCGCGCCGCAAACAGGACATCTCCCTTGGCAGTATAGAGATCCGTATAGTAGGCAGGCATCGCGGGAATCTCGGATAGTTGCATGAGGCTATCCGCTCGAACGCTGTTTGAACGATCGCAAGAGCCTTCGCCGTGTTGCCCATTGTCGCTAATGTTCTAGAGACGAGCCCGGTCGCCGCACAGAAGTCCGTATAGCCAACTTACTGCACGTCCGATTCCTTCTCCACGCGCTTCAGAGCTCTTTCCGCATCGGCAAGGGCCAAATCTAGGTCACCCAGCGCGCTTCACGTGACGCCACCGCGCCCTTCGCCACATCGATCAACATGCTGTAGTCCCAGCTGTCGATGTAAGACATGTGCATTTCGGAGAGGCACTGCTCAAAAAGCACCGCCGCTTCAGGAAATCGCTTCTGGGCAAAGACACAGGTTGCGAGCTGCCCGCGAAAATTTCCCCGTAGTCTCCGGTCGGCTGAAGGTTGAGGCCCGATCTCAACTGTGCTTCCGCTTCCGCTTCCTTACCAACGGAGTGGAGGTAAGCCGCGTATTGGCCGATGGCGGGAAGGTGTAGAGCGAGGGTCGCTTTCGTGACTTCGAGGAGGCGTTGGTAAGCGGCTCAGCTTCCGCTTCCCGCCCCCCGTCATGGAGGTAGTCCGCGTATGCGTTGATAGACCTGAGCTCCTCGGTGGGTTCGCCCGCAGCCTTCGAAATGGAAAGCTGAAACCAAGTATCCGCCTTCAGCGCTCCAAACGAAGCGAGACTCCTTGCCAGGTAGAGGCTCATCGCGATCGAGGGGCTGCGGAGGCCTTCCTTGTCGAACAGATCAATCGAATCGCGGGTCATCTTCTCCGCGGGCGACAGCGTCTCCAGACTCGCGCTTACTTCTTCATGCGAATGCGGGAGGCTCCAGAGAACTCCTAATGCCTGAGTCGCCCTGATCGTCGCAGCGCTTAAGCCGGGCTATCGTAGCGCCAGTCTTAGCTCCCAAGTGTAATGATAAAGGGTCCGCGAAGCGACGATCCAGTTCCGGAGTTGCGAATCCGATTCGGCGTCGAAGAGCCTCCACGCTCGTGGCTGGAGAGCATAGGCCGTGAGAATGACGTCACCGGCTTTTTGATTTGCGATTAACTGCTTTTCATAGGCGTCGATGGATCCGCCGGGCGAGTATCCAAGAATGAATCCCGCATAAAAATCATACTTTTGAAGTGCAAGCGCTAGTCTCGTTCCGGCGGGTCCGTGCTTGAAGACAACCGGATACTTCTTCGGATCTTCAGCGGAAGTACAGCCTCGCGAGGGAAACGGCAGGATCGGCGACTTCGTCACCTTTGCGCAGCCCCTTCTGGTAGGCAGTCGACCGCGGATCGATCCAGATCACCTTCAGATGCCGGAGCGGCGAAACTCGCCCGAGTAACAGAGAGGCGACGAGGCTGAGGATCATTGCCGCCTACCGAATTGCTTGCTCGGTCTCTCCGTCGAAGATGTGCAGAGCGTCGAGATTCAGCATGAATTCTGCCGTTTGCGCTTCCTTGATCTTCGTGCCGGTGTCGATCGACGCGATCAGGTTGTGCTGGCCGGTGTGCAGATACGCCACGTACTCGTGCCCGAGCGGTTCCAGCACATCGACCTTCGCCTCGAAGCAATTCTCCGGCGAGGCCTTGATGTGGGCGTCCACGTTGCGGTCGAAGATCGACTCGGGCCGGATGCCCAGCGTCACCGACTTACCGACGTAAGCCTTCGCCGCATGTCCCGCTGGGAGCGGGAACTTCAGATCGCCGGCGTCGACATACAGCTTCCCACCCTCCTCCGTAATCTTCGCGTCGAGGAAATTCATCGGCGGAGAGCCGATGAAGCCGGCGACGAACTTGTTCGCCGGCTGGGCATACACCACCTCGGGCTCGTCGCACTGCTGCAGAATGCCATCCTTCATGATCGCCATGCGCTGGCCCATCGTCATCGCCTCAGTCTGGTCGTGGGTCACGTAGACGGTGGTGATGCCCAGTTGCCGGTGAAGCCGGATCAGCTCCGCCCGAGTCTGCACGCGAAGCTTGGCATCCAAGTTCGAGAGCGGCTCGTCCATCAAGAAGACCTTCGGCTTGCGGATGATCGCGCGAGCCAAAGCCACGCGCTGGCGCTGGCCGCCGGAGAGCTCCTTCGGACGGCGGTGGAGATACTTCTCGATGTCGAGCATCTTGGAGACCTCGTGCACGCGCCGGTCGATGTCCGCTCGCACCTTGCGAGCCTCCGCCATGTGGGAAATCTGCCAGAAAAAGCCCTTCAACTCGCGAAGCCGCAGCCCGAACGCGATGTTGTCGTACACGTTCATGTGCGGATACAGCGCGTAGTTCTGGAACACCATCGCGATGTCGCGGTCCTTCGGCGGAACGTCGTTGACGCGGTTCTCGCCGATCACGATGTCACCCCCGGTCGCCTCTTCGAGGCCGGCGATCATGCGCAGAGCGGTCGTCTTGCCGCAGCCGGAAGGCCCGACGAGGACCATGAACTCCGTGTCGTTGATCTCCAAGTTGAGATCGTTGACTGCCTTGACGTCTTTGCCGAAAACCTTTGTGACGCTACGAAACGCGACTCCTGCCAATTTGGCCTCCTGGGGGTACGCACGCATTATAACGCAGCCTGGGTTTCAATGGGTTGTGGTGGCGCGAATCGCCCTTTGTCTGCTTCATCCGAATGAAAGATTGAAATGCTGGCTTACTCCTGAGGTTATTGCCTACGAGCATGTCTAGCCGGTCCTCCCTAACTCGAACCCACCAATTATCGAGGCTTCCATGGGTGGAATCCCACCGCTTGGGTGATTTGCCGGACTTCCTCTCGGTATAGACCCGTTGGCGAAAGCCAAGTAGCTGTGGCCATCGAAGAAGTAAGTGCCGCTATGGTAGCCTGAAACATGCGAGTTAGACTCTCGCGCTTCCCAGGAGCCATCCGCGTGGAAGGACCGGATATCTTGCATGTCGATTGACCGCCACTTGCCAACTATGCTTGCCTGTGAGGGGATGCCACCAAGCATCGGAACCAGCCACATACAGACGGCCGCGCTTTTCATACAACATTATAAGGCGCGGTTTTGACTATGCCTCGGGGTGCTCATTCTGCAGCCGACGAATCGCCGCAACCTGAACCCCGAGGCTCCGAATCGCGAGGCCAAGCCGCCAAAACGTCATCCTGAAGAGCGAGTAGACGAGCCTCGGAAGGATCTGACGGTCAGGTCTCAGCGATTGTAATAGTACGCGGCGTGAAGGTCATCCTGACGAGCGAGGCACGAGCGTCGGAAGGATCTGACTGTCAGGACGCAATGATTGTAGTAGCACGCGGCGGCTGACGATCAGATCCTTCGTCTCCGAGGGCTCCTCCCATTCGAGTCCCAAAAACCCGAGGGGAATCCAAAAAACCTCGGATTCGTCCAATTAGCCCGGGTCTTAAAGAAACGGACGGAAGACACGTTGACAAATTCGCACCTCGAGCACGTAAGGGTGAAGGCTCCGTCGAAAGGTCGTAAAGCTCTACAGAAAACCAGAAACCAGCCTTCACACCCAGAAACCAG
>JBBSFL010000238.1:0-4824 GCA_038238735.1 Fimbriimonadales bacterium
CGATGGTGATCGTCGAAGTCTGGGTGCCGGTGACGAGGATGAGCATCTTGAAGTCGGTAAGGCTCTTGATGTTCTTCAGAACGGGCGAGTTCAAGACGTTGCCAAGGTTACCGTCGGGCATAACGTCCTTCTTCGAGCCAAACGCCTTGGTCGGGTCGGCGGCGATAGAGTTCGCCGTGCCTTCGGCGTTCGGGAAGAAGCCAAGGGTAACCCAGTCGTTCCAACGTTGGACGCCCTTATTGCCGGTCGCGTCTTCCTCGTCGGAGATCTTCACAACCTCGTCGCGGGCGACTTCGGGAGCTTGAGGGTCGGCGGTGGAATAGATCGCGAACTTAACCTTGCGCCGCATGAGAATCCTCATGAGGGCGTCGAATTCGCCGCCCGTCTCTCCGCGGGTGGAAACGGTCCAGTCGGAGCCGACGAGGACGGTGGACCCTTCTGGCAGGGCGTTCAGGGCCTCGAACAGGTCGCGAGCCGCGACGGTGGGCTCGTTCGGGACCGGAATGGTCATGAACAGCGGCACGGAGCACGCGATCACAAGGATGAGATAGAGAATGCCTCGGGGCAGCGATTGAAGGCGCTCGCCGAAGCTAGGTTTGGTGGTCGGATCGGGAGTTGCCATTACGCGGAAGCTCCTCCTCGCTCAAGACTCAGCCAAAGCCGCAAGCCCATCGCGAGAGCGCCGATGCCGACGCCAAAGTCGATACCGCGAATGGCAGGGGTCTGCACGTTTTCACGGATCCAGTTGTAGATTTCGGTTAGGGTGAAGTTGCTAAAGATGCCACCCGTCGTCGCCCCAGGGAGCTGCTTGATGTGGCTGTCCCACTCGTATTGCACGATTCCCATCAGGGAGAAGATAACGATGAGGGCCGTCGCGAGCAGGATCGTGGCTTCGACGGACCGGATGCGGAAGGCCCGGTAGGCCGCCGAGAGGATATAGAAGGCGATGACCGAGAACATTGCGGCATCCATCTGCTGCAGAAGTCCGTTGAATAGCAGATCGTTCGCGTACTGCAACGTCCCCCAGTTCTTGGGGAGCTCCAACTGACTGGAGCCCTGCGTGTAGTGGGTCTGGTAGTAGTTGACGTAGCCGACGATGACCTTCGCGAGAATGGAGACCTTCAGGACGACGCTGAAACCCCAGTCGGCTTGTTTCCGCACCAGCTTGCGGCTGTGGATTCGGATGATCGAGTACACGCCGAGGCCGAGGAGGAAGGTCGAGAGGATGTTGGAGAAGTCCGCGATTACCGGCAGGGCATCTTTCAACCAGAAGCCGACGGACTCGACGAAGTCCCTGGGTACGCCATGGTCGAGCGGCGCGCCCGATGCGTCTATTCCCGGCAGTGGCTTCGGCCAGAGGTAGAGCATCACATAGAAGAGGCCGGCCAGGAAGGTGGCCCCAACGACTACGGCCCGGCGCCCTCTTGGCGGCAACTGCAGCAAACCGAAGATCATCGCGAACCCGACGATGATCGTGACGACGATCTTTATGTACAGCGTGCTGGAGCCTGAGGCCTCATTCCAGAACGTCTTGACGACTTGGGCGAAGAGCATTACTTCTTCACCTCGTCAGGATCGGTTCCGGGAACGATGTCTTCCTTCTTCGGCTTGGGATCGTCTTCGCGCGTGACCTTGATCGTTTTGTCCTTTTGGGGCTGGAAGAGCCTTTGGATTTCGGTATCGGGTGGGATCGCGTTTCGAGGGGCGATCATGTCGGCCTTCTGCCCAACTTCGGCCAGGGTAACCGTCGACGGGACAACCTTGCCGTCTTTGATGTCGAAGCTGTTAACTGTGTCGCCAACATGCACTTCAAATGCTCCGAGATCTTCGCCGGGAGCTTTGGCGACCACGCCTGTGGTTGTCGGAACCTCGATCGTCTGCGAATGGGTTTGGCTGATCTTGTTCGGCGAGAAGACTCCAAGCTGCGGAGTGATAATCATCGAACCGAACAGAACCATCGCGATGCCCGCCATCTTGCACCAATCTTGGCCGACCAGCGAGCCGACTAAGACTGGTTTGCGCGTCAGATAGGCGGAGGCAGCGTAGAACTCGTCGCCGATGAGAACGTAATCGCAGGCCGCGATAAAGAACGGGGTCTGGGTGGACTGAGTGGAGCTCGCGATCTGGATTGCGCCGACTGAGTTCGCGGTCTCGGCGAAGATCAGTGATTCGGCGAAGAACTCACCCAGGAAGAAGGCCGCGGCAGCCTGTTCGCGAAGAATCAAGCCAGAAACAGATGCGGCAAAGGCGAACTGCCTGTCGCTGAGGAACCGGACGCTGTCCGGATCGAACCGGTCGCCCATGCCTTCGCTCTGGTAGGCGTCGCGGATGATCTCTTGCGCGACTGTATAGACGGCGGCATTGCCGCAGCAGAGGCGGATCGGATTCCCGAACCGCGCAGCCGTTTTCGATACGTAAGCAAAGATGTTCAGGGCCTGAACCGAGATCGCGTTTAAGTCGCCCAAACCCGGAACCATGAGCACCGGGCGTCCCATCTCCGTCGCTCGCCCAATCGCCTCGTCGATCGCGTTTAAACCCGCGATGCGGCGGATGAAGAGGTTCTTGTTCTTCCCTGCCCTGGCGATATTGATCAGGATGAAGAAGACCAGGAGCATCGTGATCACGATGCCGAACCAGCCCGTGTCCTGGTACTGGGTTCCGTGCCAAGAGCTCATATTGTTCATGAAGTTTCCGCCAAAGCGGCCCCTTTGCCGCCTGCTTCGAGCTTTAGAAGAAGTCGCTCGACATTTTCCCTTTTAGAGAAGACGCGGCTGTAGTCGTTAACGGCGTCGAAGCCGAAAAAAGGAACAAGAAAAGGTGCAAGGGCAAGGCTGCCGTAGGCGGCGAACGGGGCGATCGGCTTGTGCATTTCCAGCGCGAAGACGGCTGGTGCCTCGAGTTTGCGCTTCAAGATCGCGTCCGCAGCCTTGGTGATAACGGCATCGATCTCCGCTTCACTCGGCTCCTCCTTCCACATATCGAACATCGTGTTTGCACAACCTACGGACCTCGCTTTCGATCCGTTCCCTCGCTTGCGATCCGTATCTGAGATACACCCCGCGAAAGGGGCTTAGCCTACCGTCTTCCGCGAGTGGCGACAGTTTAATGCCATCCTTCGCGAAAACCACCCTCTGCACATTCTCCCACGGCATGCTGCTGAGACTTGCCAATGTTCTCGCGCTCGCCCCTTTCGAGTCAAGCTTGTAGCTGGTCCCCCACCAGAATTCCGCAGTTGATCCAAGGATAATAGCAAAACCGAGCGCTCCCATCAAGGGGCTAAGCGAAACCGTGCCGATCACAAGGGCCAGTAAGGCACAAAATGCTAAGACGTAGAGCTTTCGCGGAGCCTTGTCGGATAGACGGACGCGCCAGGAAATCGATTCTTCCTTCTTAGAATCGAGCTCTTCGTCCGCCACCCCGTGAGTTTAGGCGAGGACCGGGATTCGGCGCTAGCCGCCCGGCTTCATCAGCGAAGGGCTCCACTTGGTGCTGGGCAAGTGGGACAGCTCGGAGATTCGGCAGAGCAGGAAGCCGATATCGTCGCCGAAAACGTCCGGCGCGATCGTCTCCGCAGGACCGCAGAGGAGGACGTCCACCTTGTTGACGAATCCGCCTTTGACGAGTCTTACCATCGCTTCCTTGACATTCGCTTTCTTCGTGACGAAGGCTGCTGGCTCGGTTGCCAGCGGCGGAAGCGAAATCTTGAAGCTAGGCTTGGCCGCCTCGGTGAGGCGGTCCATGACAAGAATAATCTCGTCTCGAGTCGCCAGACCAGTCGTTCCAGTTGTCTGTACCGGCACCTTTTTGATGCTGGCAACGCCCAAAACTTCCACCATCAGATCCCGCACCTTCGCAAATACGGCGTTGGCCTCCGCCCTCGTGACCGGGCCGTTCGCCACTGGCTTGGGTTTGATGTGCTTGGGCGGTTCGCCCGGGGTCTGCGCGAGCACGGCGATCGAGCACGCGAGAAGTAGAAGCGAAAGGAATCTCATGACTTACCTTCTATTATCGGCGGTATGGGCTTCCCGGTGCCTTAAATCGTCGTAACCGCCCCACTTTGCCGTATCGCGGTCAATTCTTCTAAGGCTCGTCCGGTTCCAATCGCGACGCAGTTTAAAGCGTTGTCGGCGACGCGGACCGGAATATCGGTCTTGCTATGGAGTAGACGGTCGAGTCCGCGCAAAAGTGCGCCTCCTCCCGTTAAGGTAATGCCTCGCTCGATAACGTCCGAGGCGAGTTCGGGCGGAGTTTCCTCGAGGACTCGGCAGAGCTTCTCCGCAATCTGCAGAATCGGCTCCATAAGCGCTTCGCGAATCTCGTCGCTGCTGACCTCGACCGTTTTAGGCAGCCCCGCAACGAGATCCCGTCCGCGGATCTCCATCGCAAGTTCCTGAGGAAGCTCGAACGCGGACCCGATTTTAATTTTGATTTCCTCGGCAGTTGGTTCGCCGATCATCAAATTGTAAACATTTCGGATGTGGCGAATGATTGCTTCGTCGAGCTTGTTTCCGCCAATCCGCAGGCTCTGAGATAGGACGATCCCGCCGAGAGAAATGACCGCGATGTCGCTCGTGCCCCCGCCGATGTCGACCACCATATTTCCGCCCGGTGATCCAATCGGAAGTCCCGCCCCGATCGCCGCCGCCATCGGCTCCTCGATCGTCATGGCGAGCCCGGCGCCTGCTTCGCGAGCGGCTTGGATGACTGCGCGGCGCTCGACGTTCGTCACGCCGCTCGGTACACAGATCAGAGCCGTGGGTCGGAAGAACCGACGCGTCCCGCAGGTCTTGTCGAGAATGTACTCGAGCATCTTCAGCGTGGTGC
>JBBSFL010000239.1:0-4822 GCA_038238735.1 Fimbriimonadales bacterium
AGGGTCGGTACCGGCAAGTGCGACATTCGGTCCTCGAAGCCACTCATGGTTCGAATCGAGACGCCAATGTTCGTGACGGTCGGGGATCGACTCACTTTCCAGGCGATCATCCAAAACAACACGGGCAAGGACGCGGAAGTACACCTCCGCTTGGACCCGACGAACCTCGAAGTCTCCGGCGAGAAAATCCAGACTCTCCACATCCCGAGCGGCAAGCCCGAGACGGTGGAGTGGACGATGGACGCGAAGCAGGCTGGGGATGCAAAGCTGACCGCAAGGGCCTGGGTCGATGGCGGAGATTCGGACGGAGTCGAGCAGATCGTGCCAGTGAATCCGGCGGGTCTGATCATTCAAGAGAGGAAGGCGGGCATCGCCAAGGGCGTGGGCAAGTTGACGGTGAACGTCTCGCCCGATGCGGATCACACTTACGGCCGGTTGGTCGTGAACGTGAGCCCAACGATCGCCCAAGCAATGTTCCAGTCGCTGGACGAGCTGATCGGTTATCCCTACGGCTGCGTCGAGCAGACCATGAGCCGGTTCATGCCGGCGGTTCTTGTCCAGAAGGCACTTAAGGGCGCGCCCTCGCCGCGACCCGATCTCACGAAGCAGATCCCGCAGATCGCAACGGAAAGCCTATCGAGGTTGAAGCGGATGCAGCATGCGGATGGCGGCTGGGGCTGGTGGGAGTACGACAAGAGCGAGCCGTTCATGACGGCCTACGTTTTGGATGGACTCGCGCGCTCGAACGCAGCCGGATACAAGGTCAATCAGTTCTTGATCGACAAGGGCATGGTTTGGGGGGCGAAGTATCTAGCCTCGCCGATGTGGGAGCCGATCAAGGGCGACAGCGACAAGCAGTGGATCGCATATCGCAAGGCCGAAGATCGCCGTTCGCGGTTGTATCTCGCCTACGCGATGTCGGAACATGGCGACAAGGCCAGCGCGGGGAACGCGGTCAAGCTCTTCGACCCGCAGCATTCGGACGCCATTGAGACGGCCTATTCGGCTCTGCTCCTCCATTCGCTCGGCTCGCCGGAAGCCGGAGCTGCCTACACCCGGTTGAAAGGGCTCGGCAAGATCGAGGGCGGAATGGCAAGCTGGTCTCCAGGCCGTGATTTCTGGAATGTAACGGAGCCCACCGCGGTGGCTCTGACGGCTCTTGCCGAGAAGGACCCCAAGGATCCAATGGTGGAGATGGCGGCTCGGTATCTGATGCGATCTCGCCAGGGCGACTGGTGGTACACCACCCGCGATACCGCTTTTGCTTTGGTCGGGCTTAGCAGCTATCTGGCCCAGACCGGAGAGCTCGCGAATCCGCAGAACGTGACGGTGAAGGTCAACGGCCAGACGGTCAAGACCTTCGCCTTCGGTGCGGCATCTTCGACCGCGCCGGAGACGCGAATCGAGATTCCCATGGCATCGCTCAAGGTGGGCGACAACGTCGTCGAGGTCGATAACGGCGGAGGCGTGACCTACTTCGGCGTCGATCTTCGCCAGGCGGTTTCCACGCAGGGGGCTCGAACGATCGGCAACGATTCGGGGCTTACACTCACGCGCGAGTTCTTCCGCCTCGAGGCAAGGAAGCTCGAAGACGGGACGCAGCGGCTGATGCCGAGCGCGAATTCGATCTCGCAGGTGAAGTCGGGCGACATCATTCGTTGCGACGTGAACATCACGGCTGACCGTCCGAGGGAGTTCGTGATGGTCGAGGTGCCAATCCCGTCTAACTGCCGGGTGACCGATTCCGAAGATCCGTTGTCCGACAACGAGTGGACAAACTGGTGGGCGCGAACCGTCATCCGCGACGACCGGGTGACGTTCTTCATTCGGAGTTTGCCCGCCGGGAAGAGCGACATGGCGCTTACGTTCACCCTGCGCGCGGAGGCGGACGGAACGGCGACCGCAGGCCCGGCGACCGGAGCGAACATGTACGACCCAGCACAAGCTTCGCATTCTTCGGCGCAGCCGATCGAGGTGAACCGCTCCTAGGGGTTCTCAGTAGAATGAACTTGTGGATAGGTTCTCGGGCGTCGGTGGAAAGGGCAAAGTCAGCGAGATGGATTCGCGCGAGACGATCCGTTACTGGCAGTCCCGGCCGATTGCGGAACGCCTCAAGGCCATCTTTGAGATCCGGGACTTTTATTACGAGGTGTTGCATCCGGGGACCGGGGCCAAAAGGATGGATCGATCTGTTGGCGGGACTCGAAAGCTCGGCGACTAGTCCTAATCCCGTTAACTACCTCAGGAAGTTGGAACAGTAGACATGAATTATCCGGAGAAGACGATCGGATTCGCCCTCATCGCCGCGATCGCAGGCGCTGCGTGTTGGGGCCTTGTGCAGCCCCGCGGACCCCAGATTCTCGCGAGCTACCACACCTCGCTCGATGGCAGGAGCGCGAGCCAGCGGCACAATGCCGACCTGGCGGTGCGCAAGCTGGACGGAGCCATCGTGCCGCCGCACGCCGTGTTCTCCTTCAACGAGCGCGTAGGCTCTTTCAGCCGGGATGCCGGCTATCGCCGGGCGCCCGTCAGCTACAACGGCCAGCTCATCGACGCGTGGGGCGGAGGAGTCTGTCAAACGTCGACGACTCTTTACAACACGGCCCTGCTGTCCGGGATGAAGATCGTGGAGCGGAGCCGCCACCACTTCGCCCCCTCGTACGTGCCGGTTGGCCTCGATGCGGCAGTCGCGTATTCGAACATCGATCTCAAGTTCGAAAACCCGTTCGACTATCCGATCCAGATTCGGGCTCGGCTCGACGATCGGAGATTGACGGTCTCGATCTCCGGCGAGAAGGCACTGGCGGTTCGACCAAGGATTGTTCAAGAGTTGGACAACAAGGTGGACGTCGTCTCTTACCGGGTCGGAAGGGGCGGGCCCAGTTCACGCATGAGGAATTCGGGCAAGTCAGGCTATGACGTGATGGTTTTCCGGATCACTGGCGGCTCGCGAGAACTCATTTCCTCGGACCACTATCCCGCGATGGCTCGGGTCATCGAGAGCGAGTAGATCGCTAGTGGGGAACTTGCTCTGCGCGTCGGCGTCTCACACCTAGCTAAGACCGAAGCGCGGCAAGCGGCGGCGGTCAAAGGAGACATCCACATGACAACTCTGCTCATCGTTCTTCTCGTTCTGTTCCTTATTGGTGGCGGCGGTTTTTACTTCCGCGGTCGAAGAAACCTGTAGGCCGATTAAGAAGCAAGCCCGCGATCTATTTGGATCGCGGGCTTGTTTGTGTCTGAGCTTGTGCAGCCGAGTGGCTACGTTTTTCCGATGGTTTGGATCGTGTCGCCCTCTTTGATCCCCGACTTGATCTCGATCCAATCGCCGTCGCTCACGCCGGTTTCTACGACGTGGTCCTTCCAGTCACTTCCTTCTAAGACCTTGACGATCGGCTTGCCGGTGGCATCCTTCTGGACGGCTTCGATCGGCACCGCGATAACGCCTTTGGCGTCGCCCGCCTTCACTCCGACCCAACGCAAAACGGTACCTGGCTGAACGATGCCGTCCTCATTCTTGAAGTCGATGGTCGCTTCGATCTGGGCAGGACCTCCATTGGCTCCGGGAACATCTCGAACCCGCCGCACCACGCCGTCGATGGGCGCTTTGCCCCGCTCGCCGATGGCGAACATCACATGGGTGCCGCGTTCCAATAGCTTCCGGTGGTCGGTGTCGGCAAGCGCGCGAATGGTGATGGCCGCGTAGTTCACAACGCGAGCAATGACCTCTTTCGCGTCGGCGCCAACCTCTTGGTTCGGCTGAGCCTTGAGGTCGACCAACGTGCCACTAATCGGGGATTTGACCAGAGTCTGCTTATAACCGGACTTGGCATCCAACAGGGCCGCCTTTGCGGCGTCGAGCTGCTGTTGATAGGGCAGCATGTTTGTCTTTACCGCTGCTTGGGCTTGGATCAGCGCTTCTTCCGCCGCCTGCCGTTGCTGTGTCGCCTGATCGAGCGCCGTGGCGTCTCCGGATTGCGCGGCCTCGCGGGCGGCTTTTTCGGCGGCGCGGGCTTGGTCTAGTTGCCGCTTGGCATCTCTCACCGGTCCACCGTATTGGGCCTCGGCACTGGAGTAGGCGGTTTGCGCCGCTTTCAGGTTTTCCTGGGACTGCGTGTAGGCGGCCTTCTGGTCAGGAATCGCGAGTTCGATCAGCGTTTGACCGCGGTTAATCTTGTCGCCGACTTTTGCATCGACCTTCGCAACCGGCGCTCGGTATGGGGGGTGGATTTCGGCTTGGGCATCCGCCGGAACGTCCACGGTTCCAGGAAAGAGGACGTAGCCGACAATGTCACGTCGCTCTGCTTTCGCGCTAGCGGGCGTGGCTTGGCCGGTGGTCGTGGTACCACTTCCGGTCGTGCTTTCGGTGGTCGCCGGGGCGTTGCAGCCGATGAGGACGAGGGCGATGGCGGCCGTCAAAGCAATGTAGCGCATGAGTCAGTTCCTTGCGCGCCGAGCGGCAGCGCTGCGGGAAAGACTTCCGGAGAACCCGCCAGGTTCCCAAATGCCGATATGTGGCAGTTTGCCTATGTGCGGGCGGGACTATACTTAGAGCCTGCGGCCTCGTAGCTCAGGGGATAGAGCGCCTCCGTCCTAAGGAGGGCGTCGGGGGTTCGAGTCCCTCCGGGGCCGCCATGTTTTAGGAGAATAGCTATACAAATCGGTCAGGTAAGTCTATCAGGTGTGTGGATAACGGGCACATTTGAGCCGAGATCCAGCCATCACTTCGAACCTAACTACATCACGGATTTTGAAGCATCGCAGTGGAGAGGCCCGCTGGCCTCGGATACTTGCCAGCCTGCTGTCTGTAGGGCCGCACCAT
>JBBSFL010000240.1:0-4729 GCA_038238735.1 Fimbriimonadales bacterium
CTAAAATTCCTTCGCTGCGATCGGCCTTCGTCACCCCGGACGTGTTCCGGGGTCCACGGTGCAGAAAAACCAACGATCGAGACTCTTGCCGTCCGGTGGATGCCGGAACGAGTCCGGCATGACGGAAAGGGCCTCTTCCTCGGAATGCCAAATCCCTTCCGGGCCGTCCGCTACCACTCCCTCGTCGTCGCTATGGAGTCGGTCCCTGCGGAATTCTTTGTCTCAGCCACCGCTGAGGATGACGGTGAAGTCATGGGGCTCCGGCACAAAACCCTTCCGATCGAGGGCGTTCAGTTTCACCCGGAGTCCGTTCTCACCGAACAAGGCGCCACGATTGTAAAGAACTTCATTGAACGATGCGCCGAACCGCCTTATCTCTCACGAAGAAAAGCGCCTCGAACTTAGCTCGCACGCGGCGATGGCGAAGGCGTTCCATTGTCATTCAGAAGAGGCGACACGATCCGAATGCCATCGATCCGCCACGTCGATCCCCGGCGTATGACCGTGAGCGTAATGTGCCCATCTCCCATCTGAAAATGCCCCGTTGCCGACGTCCGAATGATCAGCACGTCGGACCCGTTGAGAGTCGTCCAACGTGTGCTGCTCGCCGAAAAGGGACCTACCGACTGCAAATTGCCAAGTCGGGAAGCGTAGTAGTCCACGAGCTTGTCGTGCTGCTGTCGAGTCAACGTCGCCGTCAGATCCGCATCGCTTAGGTCCCAAAGCTTTCCGGAATCCCAAGGCTTCGCGACTGCCAGCATCGTGGCTGATGCGAACCGGTCCGCCTCGTCGTCGACTTTCGCCACCTGTCGATAGCAGCTCAGTCCAAAGTAGCTGGCTCCCCCACAGCAGATGAGGAGAAGGACACCGACCACCGAAAGCACGATTAGAACTGTTCGAGACGAGCGTGACGGCTTGGGAGGCGGGATCATCGCCTACTCGTTCATTGCTTTCGCTTTCTCGATATCGAGCTCGATCGGGACCCGGAACCAAAAGGTCGAGCCAACTCCGACTTCGGAATCCACCCAAATGTGACCGAGATGGACCTCTTCTACGAGGTGCTTCACAAGGAACAATCCAAGTCCGGTGCCGTAAATCTTTCGGTTGTCCTCGTTGTCCACGCGATGGAATCGCTCGAAGACCCTCTGCTGGTGATCCTTGGGAATGCCCATCCCTTGATCCTGCACCCCGAACAAAACGTTTTCCCCTTCGCTCTTTGCATGCACGGTCACGTCGCCACCATTCGGCGAATACTTGATCGCGTTGTTGAGGAGGTTCGTAAGAATCTGGTCGAACTTGTCCTGGTCGCCGATGATCGACTCCGGCAGCTTGTTGTGAATCTTCAATCCGACCTTGTGCCGAACTGAAGCCTGTTGCTGCACGGCAACCGCCTTCTCCAGCATCGGCAGGACATCGAATCGCGAATAGTCGGGCTTCAAGGACTGCCCCGACTCGATGCGGGCCGTATTCAAAAGGTCGTCTATCAAGCGCCGCAGACGGTCGCATTCCGACACCACGATGCCCAAGAACTCCCGCTGGTCGTCCTTGTTGTAGATGTCGTCGTCGACACCTTCCAACAGAGTGCTACTAAATCCCTTAATGGCTGTCAACGGCGTTCGGAGTTCATGGGAGGCCATCGCGACAAAGTTCGACTTCATCTTGTCGATGTTCTTCATCTCCGTGATGTCGTTGAGGATCACCACGACGCCCACGTCCTTGCCGTCCTCACTGCGAACGTTGGCCGCCTGAGCCTCATAAACCCGATCGGCCGCTCCGGCGATCACGACGTGGATCTCTTTCTTCGCGCCTTCCGCACCCTTTATCGCCTCAGCGATCAAGGCATGCAAGTCGTCATGATGGATCGATTCGTGAATCGCCGTTCCCACTGTCTCTGAACCCAGACCAAAAATGGCGCGGGCAGATGCGTTGATCTGGCTAAGCCGGCCCTCGGGCGAAACCAAGAGCAGGCCAGCTGTTAAGGACTCGAAAGTCTGAAGAAGCTCTTCCCGCTCCTCGACGACCTCTCGATAGAGCTGCAAATTTGCAATGATCGAGCCGACGTTGCGAGCCATCCGCTCGAGCAGCCGTACGTCCTCATCGTTGAAATCTTCGCCGTGCCGCTTATTGAACGCATGCAGAACACCGATCGTATTCCGCTCGACGACCCGGTTCTCCTCATCGCGCTTCTCGATGACGAGGGGAACCGTGATGCCGTTCAGAACATGGAGGAGCCCAAAGGGGTCTTCCTGCGTGCGGGTATCGCTTTGGGCATCGTGGAAGATGAGAGGCTCGCCGTCGCGGAAAACCTTGCCGGAAACGCCCTGGGTTGCACGGACGCGAAAGATCTTGAGATGTTCTTCGTCCACTCCGTAGGCGGGCGGAATTCCGATCAATTCGCTCGTTTCGCGGTCGTAAAACATGATCGCGATCTTCTCAGCCTGGAGGATCATCGCGATGCGTTGCACCAACCGACGAAGCGTGACATCCGCTTCGTTAATTGGAGCTTCGACCGGACCTGCGCTAATCTCGCCACGCCCGCCGCCCGACCGCGCGTTTTCGTCCGCGACACGGTTCTGCTCCAACTCCTGCAAACGGGCTTTGAGAGCCTCGTTTTCTGCCTTCAATGAGTTGAAGTCGTCACTCTCGGTCATTCTTCCCGGAACCTCTACGGACACCTCGAAACTGTACCTCCGATTACTTGATCGCGGGATTCTCTCTCTGGCCCTCCCCGCGTCGAAACGTGGAACTTGCCCGCACTGGCGATATACTGAAGATAGGGATGGCTCATAAACTCGAGGAACTCCCCCTATTCCCGCTAAACACGGTCCTCTTTCCTTACGCCGCATTGCAGGTGCATATTTTCGAGGATCGATATCGGGAGATGATTCGCGAGTGCATTGAGTTTGAAAAGCCGTTCGGCATCGTCCTCATCCGTCGGGTCGCCGAGTC
Organism: Fimbriimonadales bacterium; assembly: GCA_038238735.1. Taxonomy (GTDB): domain Bacteria; phylum Armatimonadota; class Fimbriimonadia; order Fimbriimonadales; family Fimbriimonadaceae; genus JAFDWR01. Next base: position 2,950 of record JBBSFL010000240.1, read on the forward strand.
CGGAGCCGAGGTAGAGCCGTACATGGTCGGAACGGCAGTGCGGATTGTCCAGGTTCAACACTACGACGACGGACGCATGGACCTCCATGTCCAAGGCGAGCGAAGATTCCGGATCCGCGAGATTGACGAGAGCCGTTCGTTCTTAATCGGCAAGGTCGAACCTGTCATCGAGCTTGAAATTGAGGAGACTCCCCGCGCCCAAGACCTGATCTACCGAGCCCGCGAAGAGTTCGAGCACCTGATCCAGAAGCTTTTCGCCCGTCAGGAACTATCCGTCAAAATCCAGTTCCCCACCGATCCCGTCGTCCTCTCCTTCACCATCGCCAACCTCTTGCCGATGGAAAATTTGGAGAAGCAGCGGCTGCTCGAAACGACGGATACTTTGGAAAGAGTCGAGGAGCTGATTCCTATCCTTCAGACCCAAAACCTTGAGGTCGAAGAACCGGCGTTTTATCGAGTTGGTGCCAGGGAGCTAAAAGAGTGGGAAAGCTCTAACTAAGCTGACTCTTTCGCGGAGACGTCCCAAAGTCGAACGATTTTGTCCTGCCCACCGGCCGCCAGGCTCTTCCCGTCCGGCGAGAACGCTACGCAAGCGATCGGTCGTGGTGAGACTTCCATTCGCACATTGCCGACGCCTTTAGCCGCATTCCAAAGTCCAAGCGTGCCATCCCGCGAACCCGAAGCCAGAAGCCATCCGTTCGGATGAAAAGCCATGCTCTCGATCGGCTTGTCGTGCCCGTACATCATCTTCTCAAGCAGCCCCGACTCCAACGAAAACACGCGAATCGATAAATCCACTGCGGCGACCGCCAGATAGCGATTGTCAGGAGAGAACGTAAGGGCCGTGACCGTCGATCGAACCTGCCGGAAGGTGTGCATCAACGCCCCGGTTTCCGCGTGAAAGAGCTTGACCGTCGCATCCGCCGAGCCGCTTGCCAAATACTTGCCGTCAGGCGAGTAAGCCACTGCGGTGACTGCGTTCTCGTGCTCCTCCTTCCGATATTTGCGCTCGCCGTTCCAAGTGTCGTTCACCGCGAGCGCTCGATGCAGAGAACCCGTCGCCAGATATTTGCCATCGGCGGATATGGCAAGGCAAGAAACCCACTCTTCGCCGGATGCTCGCCAATTGTCGACAACGGGCCCATTCAGATGCCAGAACGAAATTTGTGACTCGGCCGCGCCGGCCGCGACCAAGCGACCTTCCGGAAAGGCACGCAACACAGAAATAACACCGGCGTCGACCTTCGTCCGCTTGGCGACCGCCTCGCCTGCCCACCAGATGATCTCATTGTCGAATCCGCTAGAAATAAGCTCGCCAGTATCGGGCGTAAAGGAAACTGCGTAAACCGGAGTTCGGTGGGCCTTCAGCCTGTACCGAAGCTTGACGACGACCGGCTTTGCCGGCGCACGCCGCCGCGCCGTGGTCGGCGCATGGACGGTCCCACCCGCAAGCATCGCGTCGTATTCGGCGCGCCGATCCGGCTCGCTCAGCGTCTTGTACGCTTCGTTGATCCGCGCCATCGTCTCGTGCGCGTTGGGCTCCGAACTGAGGTCGGGATGGTGTCGACGCGCTAGGCGGCGATAAGCCTTCCGAACCATCTCAGCGTCGGCATTCTTCTCGCATCCGAGCAGTTCGTAAAATGAAACAAGCGTCTTCAAAGAGGAATCCTGCGCGAGTCGGCGAAAGCCAACGCGTCTATCCTCTAGACGCCGGTGCGCGAGCAATCATTTTACCGCCGCAGGTTCGAATTTCGCGACGGTAAGTCTCAATGTCCGGTAC
>JBBSFL010000241.1:0-4661 GCA_038238735.1 Fimbriimonadales bacterium
CACGCTTGAAGTCGAAATCCCGCCGCCGTGCCCTCTAGATCACAGGCCTGCAGGTAGCTCCAACTGTTAGCCTCTCTCCAGACTCTGAAAATCGAAGCGCCCTTACCGACCCCAAGAGCAAAGCAGGCCAGAACCTTGGCATCGAAACCAGCATCGGTAGCTGTGAAGCTCGCGCCGGTTAACGCTAAAACTGGAGCATGATCGCCAGCCGGAGCCACGCCCGGAGTTGCCGCAAGACCCATTCGGCTTGGACGCGGCTGCTGCCAGTCGTCCATTCGTTCGGCATATTTTTTTGCGATATCCGCAGGCGAAACCGGCCCGCCAATTCCTACGAAGATGCGCTCGGGTCTCACGAGGGTTTGGTACAGGCGCAGAATCTCCGTGCCTTTCACCTTCCCCGGATCGCCTGCGGCGGGAGCAAGGACCGTCTCCCAGGGTGTCATTCGATTGCGGGTTATCGACGCCTTCGTGCGCGACACAGAGTCGTCGCTGATGATCGGCTTGCGGAGCAGGGAAGCGAGAAGCGCGAAGCCCAGGCTTTCGTCGGCCTTGGGCACCGTGAAGGAGAGCCGCATGTGGTCTTGGGTCACGTCCCAATGCACTTCGTCGCTCGCTCCCGCCAGGATCAGCCGCATCTTGCCGGTCGTGTAGTCTTCGTTCTCTCGTGACATCAATCTCGCGAGAACCTGAACGCCCGCGACTTCGGCGGCCGAAAGATTGGGCAGCGGAACGACGACTTCGAAGGCAATGCTTTTTGCCATAGGATCGAGAAGCGTGCACAGATGCACGGGCGCAGGCGGGAGGATCATAGCTTGCCCTGCAGGACCACGCCTCGCTGGAGCCTCTCGAACCCACCTCTGAACTGAGCGAGCGTCAATCTCTCGATGGTGTCCTGCATGCGCTCTGGCGTGGCGTTGGCATCTTGAGCCAGCAGCATGCCCCGCAAGAGAGCTGCCTCGGGCGGAGTGGACAGTTGCCGCTCAAGCCACGATCGGGCGAGAATTCTCCCGACCGCGTAATAGCCGTCAGCCCCCCCGCCCTTCTTCAACGCGTCGGAAATGCCGCTTCCGCTCGTTTGCCCGAAGGTGACGACGCCGGGGCGAACGGAAGGCGTGTACAGAACGAACGCGCCCTCGCGATCAGAACAGAAGCCAAGTGCGGCGGCGAGCGCCGCGGCCGCCTCCGGTGAATCGTAGGCAGGCATCGGCACCGATATCGCCTCGCCTCGGGCGCCTACATTCGCATAGGCGCTATTGTTGGAGAGCCGGGCCAGCAGCTTCGACTTCGAAGGCGAACCCGGTATGCGGCTGAGCAGGTCGGTCGCTGCTTTCGTTCCCCCGTCCAAGTCGACCGGACCGGACACGACCAATACAAGGTTGCCGGACTGAAAGTGGCGCAGATACAACTCCGACAAATCGCCGGCTTTGGCGGTTGCCATACTTGCCATCTCGCCCTGCGGATCGAGCCCTCCGGCACCATAGCAATTCTTCCATCCCGCGTTCGCGAAAGTATTGGCGTCGTCCGACAGCGCGAGTTCGGCGGCCAAGATCGGGATCTCCTTGGCGATCGCTTGATCCGTAATGGACGGCTCGTGCAGAAGCTCCGCAACCGCCGCCAAGGCCAATTCAAGCTTATCGGGCGGTACTTCGATCTGGATTGCCATGGCGTCTCGGTAGGTTTCCGCCCGTAGGAACCCCCCTTCCGACTCGAGCCGCGAATCCATCTTCCCGTCCCGCCCCTTCACCAGCAGATGCTCTAAGAGATGCCGCCAGCCATGCGTTGCGGGAGTATCCTCGGCGCCTCTGGAACTCGCGATGAGGTCGATGCAAATCGATTTCGCTTCGAAATGCGGCTCGACGAGCGCAATCGATCCATTCGCAAGGATCGTCCGAAGCCGCGGCGGCTGGTCGATGGGCGGCGGTTGGAGCGCGAACACGGCCGCGAGAACACTTAGCATAGGCGAAACTCGATTCTACTGGAGCCCGCGGGCGGCTGGGCGTCCCGCCTCTGTAACCGGCGCAACCCCGCATAAGGACGGGATCGCCCGACGCATTCGGTCACTCGGCACGAGAATTGCAAATTGCAAGCCGGAGCCCGCGCAGAAGCGGCGGCAAGTGACCTTATGTTTATTTCTCGAAAGGCGAAACTTCTCTCTCTCACCCTAGGCCTGCTAGGCGCGGCGGTCGCGGCCCATGCGGACACCCAGACCTTCACCCCCAACCCGTCGAATCTGAACGATCTCGACCATTTCCACTATTACTCGTGGGGCATAGATTATACGATGCCCGCGACCCAGCAGATCACCAGCGCCACGCTGACGATCAAGAACATCTACGACTGGGTGAACGAAGACAACGACCACCTGTACATCACCCTCCTCAACAGCGCTCCCAAAGGCGTTAAGGAGTTCACCGACGATCAGTGTGGCGGCGACAACTGGGCCGGCCAAGGCCTTCGAATCGCCGACTACCAGGATCCTCAGGGCGGCTCGCCCCGGAACTTCGATCTCGTGGTTAACTTCGACGCCACCGCTTTGGCGAAGCTGAACACGGCTGCTCTTGGCAACAAGATCGCCCTCGGCTTCGACCCGGATTGCCACTACTTCAACTCCGGCGTGACGCTGAAGTTCAACACGGCTCCGGTTCCTGAGCCTGCGACCATGGCGACGATCGGTCTTGGCATCGTCGGCGTCATCCGTCGACGCAAGAACCGAAAGGCTTAAACCCGCAGCGCGGACAGCCACCTGAAACGCCCCGGCATTCGCTGGGGCGTTTTCACGCGTCGATCTATTCGGAAGTCGTCGGGGCGGGCGCCGGAGTTGCGGCAGCCGTTTCGGTCTTTGTCTCGACAGCCGGTGCAGGTGCCGAAGGTTCCGCATCCCCACCGCTCTTCGGCGCGTAATCGTTGATGTGGAAGCCCGAGCCCTTGAACATCACACCCACAGGCTGGATCACACGCTTCACCGTACCCTTCGAGCCGCACTTGCATTCGTCGAGCGCATTCTCCGTGATGCGTTGCTCGACTTCGAATTGCGTGTTGCAGGCGCTGCAAGCGTAGACGTAGGTGGGCATGGTTTTTTGGTGATCCGAGGCGCGGGGATGTCCGCAATTATGGCAGAATGCCGCTTCGACACCGCCTTCGTCTAACACGCTAATGTTCGGCCAAACGTTCCAACCCTCAGACCTCGCCGGAGTCGGCGCGCTTGTCGTGTTGGAAGCGTTGCTCTCTGCGGATAACGCTTTGGTGCTCGCGATCATGGTCCGGCATCTGCCGAAAGACGAGCAGAAGAAGGCGCTATTCTATGGCCTCGGCGGAGCGTTCGTCTTCCGGCTGCTCGCCATCGTGTTCGCCGCCGTCGTCCTCAAGCAGTGGTGGCTCCAGGGTCTTGGTGCCATCTACCTGTTGGCGGTCCCAATAAAGCACTTCCTCTCTCAGCGAGGCGGCCCCGACAAGGTCAAGCCGGTAGGAGCTTCCTTCTGGGCGACCGTTATCGCGGTGGAAATAACGGATATCGCATTCGCCGTCGACTCGGTCCTCGCCGGAGTCACTTTCGTCGACAACAAGACCGACAAGCTGTGGGTCGTCTACTTCGGCGCGGTGATCGGGATCGTCCTGCTTCGATTCGCGGCGGGCCAGTTCATCCGGCTCATCGAGAAATACCCGGTCCTCGACCACGTGGCGTACGCCCTAGTTGCCTGGGTTGGAGTGAAGCTCGCATTCTTGACCGTCAACAGCTTCGAAGCGCAGCACCCCAGGGCCCTGAGCTTCGAATTCCCAGAAATGCCGACCGTTGTCTTCTGGTCGGTGCTGATTCTCATCGCCGGTGGTGGCGGGTTCTGGGCTTCGAGGAAGCAAGCGGCGTAGGGCGGGTGGCGGCGGGAGTGATGGAATCGAGTGCCTGATGAATTGATGGAGTTGATTGATCGAAACAGCGACCGGATCTAAAGACTATCCGCAAGTACAGGTTGCAAAAATTGATCGGATCAATTCCATCAATTCCATCCGATACTCATTTCCATGAGGCCATGAAAGCGTTCATCCGCTTAGAACCGCCCGCCATCCCCGTCCCGGCCCGTGGTCGGAGCCGGAGGATCTCCGCCTGGCGTCGGCGTCGGGGCAGGAGTTGGTGAAATCGTTCCCGGAATGCCTGCCGGAGCGAACGGCCTCGGGAGAGCCTTCTGTGTGCTGTGCGCCACGACCCGAATCAGACCGGAGTAGATGCTCGTCCCCAGCGATTCGCGTTTTACAACCTGCCCGTCCTTGTACACGACCCGGACGACGCTGATGGAGCGAGCCGGCGAACCGCGCTCGACGACCTTTGTGCGACCAGGGGGAAGGGAAGGGTCCCCGACGTTCTGCTCTCGGCCCCCCCAGGTTCGGTAGCCGAAGGTTTCGATCTTGACGACCTTGCCTGGCTCTTTCTCGCCCAACACCCGGAAGGTGAGCTTTCCGGACTCGAAGGTCGAGGAGATCGCGATCGGCGTGGTGCCGGGATTCTCGAAAACGAGGTCCAAATCGGGCCAGTCCACGGTTGCGTCGCGGCCAACGGGAACGTAAACGCTCGGCGTCGAGTGGTTGTGCCGCATCACAATCTTGACGTCCGCAAGCAAAAGGGCGTTGTACATCGTGCCGCTGACCTGGCAGATGCCCCCGCCGATGCC
>JBBSFL010000242.1:0-4635 GCA_038238735.1 Fimbriimonadales bacterium
CGGGGCTTCGGATCGAGACTTGATCTCCTTCCGCCACTTGATAAGTCTTATTGGTCTTACATGATTTATCAGCTATGACCACCTCGGAGAGAGCGCCTGTCACTGCGACCACTATCTCAAAAGTGGCCACCGCTTCCAGAGCGCCCATTCCAAGCTCCAAAGCCGGTACAGAGGGCGGGTTTCCTACAAGGGCGTTGGCCAGCGACAGAGACTCTTGATCGAACGCGCCGCCCGGCGGCACACCGAACGCTCGCCTACCAGTTCGTGGCAGCCCCTGGAGCGAAGCCGCTCCGAACAGCTCCAAAATTCGCAGGCTCAGAATCCGACCTCGTAACCGGCGTCCTTCAGGGTCGAATGGACTAGCTCGGCGAATTCCAGGGCGTGTTCCCCGTCGCCGTGCAGGCAGATCGAATCAACCTCGCACGCGAGTCGCAGAGTCTGCTCTCGCACCGCGCCCGCATCGTCGAACACCGCGCCCGGCTCACCTCGGGGGACGAGCTGGCCTGTGGGCAGATAAGCTCGATCGGCGAAGCCCTCGCGGATGAAGCGCTGCCCCGCCCGCGCCGCGATTACCCGGTGGGCGGTCGCCGCCAAACCCATCAATGGAACTTTGTGAATCCTTAGCAACAAAGTCAGGCTCTGGAGTCCTGGATACTGCGCGAGATACAGACCTCCCGCGTCGTAGGCGGCTTCCTTCGAGAGCAGCTCCAGACCATCTTGCCAATCGTGCGGGAGGACGACCGCGGTGTCACCGTAGAAGGCCCCGTGGGGCTTCACATACTCCGGGCGAACGACCTTGACGAAGTCTTGGAGTTGGCGAAAAATGCTGTCCAGCCACGCCCGCTGATCGTCAGGTTCCATCGATCGGCGACCCATGGTCGCCCTCTCGGGATAGCCGGGATGGGCGCCGACGCGGACCTTCTTCCGACGGCACAGGTCGATCGTGCGGCGCGTGAGCTCGAGCGACCCGGCATGGGCTCCGCAGCAGATGTTGGCCGAAGTCGCAAATCGAAGGAGTCCCTCATCGAACGCAAATCCCTCGCCGATGTCGACGTTGAGATCGATCTTCTTGCGGCCCACGACGTCGGAGACTCTCACATGCTGCTCCGGTTCGAGTATGCGCCATACCCGTTATCTGATACGTGATCTCATAAGTGGGGTTTCTGCTTCTGATGGAGGTGATGGAACTGATGGAGAGGAGCTGAGGATTGGTTTTCCACGCTCCAACCCCCAATTGATTTGGCGAAGGTTGCACCAACGGTTACAACCGCTCGCCTTCTATTTCCTTAAATCGCGCCAAATCGATGCGCTCGAACCGAACGCGATCCCCGGCCGCGATGGGGAAGTAGTCGGATTCCACGTCGACGATCGTTAAGGGAGTTCGTCCGAGAATCGACCACCCGCCAGGACTCTCCTCAGGATAAATCCCCGTCTGCCGGCCAGCGATGGCGACCGACCCTCTAGGCACCCGGACCCGAGGCTGGGGCAAGCGTCGAACTCCTTGGAGGCGATCCGGAAGCCACCCGAGATACGGAAAACCCGGCCGAAAACCAACGGCCCAGCAGGTGTAAATTTCGCCGCAGTGAGCCGTGATGACGCCCTCGGCGGTCATTCCGAGCGTTTCAGCGACGGACGCCAAATCCTCTCCCAATTCGTAGCAGACGGGAATCGAGTGCAACCTCGACTCGGGTAGCGCGGTCAGCGGAGACTCGAAGACCGAAAGGACGGCAGCACGGTCCGGAGGGTCCAGCGGATCGAAGAAGACGGCTACCGATTCATAGCTAGAGGCGGCTTCGACCACCTTAGCGACCGACGACAGCGCCGCCACGAAGCGGTAAGGCTCCGCAGGCAATTCCCGGAGGATCCACGCCGAATCGCCCAAAGTTTCAATCGTCGCGGCCATCCGCAAACACGATACGGCAAACGCGCAGTAGGATATGCGGAAATGTCGGAAGAACTGATCACCCTGCCCGTAACCCTGGAGCCGGGCGCGTCGATGCCGGCTTACGCGACACACGGCGCCGCAGGTATGGACCTTCGATGCCTGAATGCCTTCCAGCTCAGCCCGATGGAGCGTGCCGCGATCCCGACAGGGGTGCGCGTTGCGGTGCCGGAAGGCTTCGAGGCTCAGGTGAGGCCCAGGTCGGGCTTGGCGATGAAGCACGGGATCGCGCTCGTCAACGCGCCTGGGACTATAGACTCAGACTATCGAGGCGAGCTACGCATCCTGCTGATCAATCTCGGCCAAGACGTCGTCCAATTTGAACAAGGCGAGCGGATCGCCCAGCTTGTGCTCTGCCCGGTAGCGAAGGCCCATCCGGTGCGGGTGCAGAGTCTGGACGACACGACGCGCGGAGAGTCAGGATTCGGAAGCACGGGAAGAAGCTAACACGATGGAATGCCCGCACTGCCACGCACCAATCCTCGCGAATCTCGATACATGCAGCGAGTGCGGAGCCGCGCTAACGGCGGAAGCGGGCAAAGACCAGGGCGTCTATCCCGAACTTGCCCAGGCCAACCTGCTGAGAATGCGGGGCGACACGCGCGGGGCGGAGTCTCAGCTTCTTTCGCTTCTGAAGCGCTATCCCAACAACGCGACGGCTCACGAGATGCTGGGCGACATCTATTTCGAGTCCCACGAGGACGGCCAAGCGGCCCAATGGTACGAGCTTGCGCTCGATCTTGCGCCGGATACTCCCGGTCTGGGGAACAAGCTGGAGCGGGCCAAGGAAAGGCTCATTCAGGACGAGGAAATCGCGACGGTCGAGCAGATCGGCCTCCAGCCTGCGGGCAAAGGCAAGACGTGGGTCGGAGTCGCCGTGGCAATTGTCGTGCTAGCGGTGGTTGCCGCAGGAACTCTAGCGTTTATCAACCGAAACAAGCCGTCCGAAGTCGTCAAGTCGGTGATCGAAGCGCCACCCCAAGTGACGTTGGAAGGCACCGCATCGCCAACTGCGACTCCCAGCCCGACCAACATGGCCACAAGTCCCACGCCAATCCCCAGCGAGAGTCCTTCATTGGTGGCCCAGGATCAAGCCGCGCTCACCCTTCTTACCCAGAGTGCGCCCGACGGCAGCCGCCTTACCGCCCTCACCAGCGATCCGCGCACGCAGCTCATCCAAATGACCTTTTCGACGCGAACCGATGAGAATCCCCGACCGATTGCCGCGAGGCTGGCCAAAGCCGCCTTCGACCAATATCCAGGTTGCGCCACGGTCACGGTTCGGGGATCGCTCGAAGGCAAGGTCGTCTATGTGGCGGACGGTATCAGGTCGCGGCTCGAAGAAACGCAGCTTCCCGAATGGCAAAGGGCAAATCCGGGTGAGGAGGCTTGGCAGACCCACCTCCTCACGAACGAGTGGGTGGACCCCGGATTTACGATTCCAGCTGCGCCTTCTCCGGGCGCATCGGCCGCGACCTCCACTTCCGGCATCGTGCCCGTCAATCCTCCATAATCGAAAAGTGGAACTTGCCGTTCAGCTATATACCGTCCGGGACGCGATCGCCCAAGACTTGGAAGCAACCCTCGGTCGGCTCGCCGATCTTGGCCTAAAGTGGGTCGAGCTTGCGGGGACCGGTGGCAAGACGCCCGAGGAGTTCGGCGGGATCCTCACCGCAAAGGGACTTCGGGCGTGCTCCGCCCACGTCGGGCTCGACGAGCTGGAGACGTCGTTCGACGACTCCGCGGCGATGCTCAAGACGGTCGGCGCAGGCTATGCCGCGGTGCCATGGATCGACATCAAGCAGCATTCCGACCCGGTTGCGTTTGCCGCGAAGCTCAGCCCGATCGCCGACAAGCTCGCGGAAAGCGGGGTCGAGCTTTCCTACCACAACCACGCCTTCGAGCTAGACGGCGAAAAGCCTCTCTGGCTCGACCGTCTGTTCGGGGCGAGCGACCCGGGCAGGCTGAAGGCGCAACTCGATCTCGGCTGGATCCAGGTCTCCGGGCAGGACCCGGTCGCCTATATCCAGCGCTACGCGAACCGCCTTCCCACCGTCCATTTGAAGGACTACAGCGGCGATCCGGCCAAGCACGACGCCCTCGCCGGCGAGGGTTGGCTGGACTGGGATTCGATCCTTCCCGCCTGCGAAGCGGCGGGCGTGAAATTCGGCATGATCGAGATGGACGTTCCGCCCGGCGATCCCGTGGAGGCCGTCGGCAAGTGCATCGAGTTCTTCCGCTCCAAGGGAATTGCCTAAGGGATCAAAGCGCCACTATCTGGCGTCAAAGCGGCCATGAACGATGGATCGTCGAGAGGCTGCGGCGGGGGCGGGATAAAGATCGGACTGGCGGTCGTCATCGCCCTGGTCTCGCTCGTCAGCTACTTCCGCAACACTTCGGTGAACTCGGTTACCGGCCAGAAGCAACACATCTCGATGACCGCCGACCAGGAGATCGCTCTGGGTTTGCAGGCGGCTCCGGAGATGGTCCACGAGTTTGGAGGCGAAGACCCCGATCCCGCCGACCGCGATCTCGTCGACTCGGTTGGAGAGGAGCTGCGCTCGAAGTCCAAGGCCGGCACCACGCCGTACAAGTTCCAGTTTCATTGCTTGGCGGATGACAAGACGATCAACGCCTTTGCCCTGCCCGGCGGCCAAGTCTTCATCACCCGCGCTTTGCTTCGGCGACTGAAG
>JBBSFL010000243.1:0-4624 GCA_038238735.1 Fimbriimonadales bacterium
CGAAGCGAATCCAGCCGCAGCAGCGAAGTCGGCAACGCCGCTGGAGAAGTTAACTTGCTCGCCCGAGAGGTCTGGAGCCTCCTCAAACGTAAGATCGCGACCGAAGCCGAACGCCACGGTTTAAGATAGGAACACAGACATGGGACTCACCAAAGCCACCATCACCAACATGGACACCCACGACCGCGTGGAGGTCCTCTTTAATCCGACGGAATACACCATCGCGAAGCAAAACCAGTGGCAGTCCCACCCGATCGTCGGTCGCAACGTGCCCCGGCTCGACTTCACCAGCGGCGGCTCGAAAACGATGACCCTCGAACTGTTCTTCGACGTGTTCGAGCAGGCCAACGGCGACGCCCGCACCCACGTGAACAAGCTCTGGGATCTCACGATGATCAACGAGCAGAACCGAAACCGAAGCACCCGCCGGTCCCGCCCGCCTCTCTGCCTCTTCCAATGGGGCCCCGATTGGCAGTTTAAGGCCGCCGTCACGAACCTGTCCGTGCGCTACACGCTTTTCCGCCAAGACGGAACGCCCGTCCGCGCGACCGCTTCGATAACCCTCCAAGAAGCCGAAGACGCCACTGAGCAGCCTCGAACCAATCCGACTTCCGGCTCAAAGCCCGGCTACCGCCGAAGACAGGTCGGCCCAAACGAGACGCTCCCTAATATCGCCCACGAAGTCTATGGCGACTCCGCCCAATGGCGGAACATCGCCCAAGCCAACGACCTGGACGATCCGATGGCCCTAGAAGCGGGCATGATCCTCTCGATTCCGCCCCTCTAAGCCAAGGAAAGAATGCCCCCTCCCGCAGTCGAAACCCACTCCGCATATTTCCAGTTGCTGATCGACGGCACCGCCGTGCCCGACACCACCACCGAGCACATCAAAGAGATCTCCGTCGAGAACACCTTGCACCTGCCCGACGTGGCTACCGTCCGCTTCGAAGACGACTCGTTTACGCTCCAAGCCTCGCACCTTCTGAAGATCGGTAAGTCGATCGAGATCAAGTTCGGCCTCAACCATAACGAGCTCTCCTCCGCGTTCGTCGGAGAAATCGTCGCGGTCGACCACGACATGGCCGCCCACATGTCAGCATCCTTCGTGATCCGGTGCTACGACAAGTCCCACCGACTTCACCGGGGTCGGATGCGCCGGTCGTTCCAGAACGTCAAGGACAGCGATCTGGTCCAGCGCCTAGCCGGCGAAGTCGGCCTCACCGCCGACATCGCGGCCACCAACGAGGTGCATCCTTACGTTTTTCAGAACAACCAGACGAACTGGGAGTTCATCTCCTTCCTCGCCCAACGCAACAACTTTCGCACCTACGTCGGCGGGGACAACAAGCTCCACTTCAGAAACGTTAGCCAAGCTGCGACAACCGATGTCTCCATGGAGTGGGGAAGAACTCTTACCTCCTTCCGCCCGCGGGTCACCTCATCCGGCCAAGTTCCCAAGGTCATCGTCAAGAGCTGGGATTACGGGAAGAAGGAAGGCATCGTCGGCGAAGCCACCAGACCTCAGGGCCTGCCCCAAATCGGCCTCATCGAGAACGGCGGGCACGGCGGCGAAGTCGCTAAAAGGGCATTCGGAGACGCGACGATGGTGATCGTCGACCGCGTTGCCCGAACGGTCCAGGCCGCCACCGACTACGCCCAGTCCGTACTCGACGAGCTATCGGCCGGATTCGTCGAAGCCGATGGCCTCTGCCAGTGGCACAAAGATCTGAAGCCGGGATGCAATATCGAATGCCAGAATCTAGGGGAGCACTTTAACGGCAAGTACTACGTCTCGTCCACCACCCACCACTTCTCCTCTGCCGAAGGCCTGACCAGCCAGTTCACGGTTAGTGGCAAGAAACCTCAAACCCTCAGCTCCGCGATGGGCGGCGGCATCCAAGATCCCCAGAAGCTCGGCGGTAGCGTCGTCATTGGCATCGTAACGAACAACCAGGATCCCTCCAGCATGTGCCGCGTCAGGGTCAAATTCCCCTCGATCTCCGATAGCGACGAGAGTTTCTGGTGCCGGCTCGTCTCGCCTATGGCAGGGCCCGGACGGGGATTCCAGTTCATCCCCGAAGTCAACGACGAGGTCCTCGTCGCCTTCGAGAACGGCGACATCAACCACCCCTACGTCCTCGGCGCCCTCTGGAACGGAGCCGATGCCCCGGTCGAGGATAACAGCGTCGCCGTTACCGGAGGCGCCGTCCAACGCCGCACCATCAAAACCCGAATCGGCCACCTCATGTTGCTGGATGACACGGACGACAAAGGCGAAATCAGCTTCAAAACGCTAGGCGGCCACTTCGTCTGCATGAACGACAAGGACGAGCAGATCCTCGTCAAGACCAAGCAAGGCCACAAGCTTCTCCTCGACGACCGGAACCAAAAGATCGAATTGGTCGATATGACCGGCAGCAACTCGATGAAAATCGATTCCGCCGCCGGAAATATCGACATCAATTGCACCGGCAACTTCTCAGTCAGCGCCGCTCGCGAGATTAGCTTAACCTCCGGAACGTCCACTTCCATCTCCGTGGGTGCCTCCTACAGTCTCACCGTAGGAGCCACCGCCTCGATGGATGCAGGCGCCACCTTTACGATCACCGGCGCTATGGTCAACATTAACTAACTGCTTCATCCGTCGTTAGCTAGATCGTTCGGCCAGCCTTCAGGAGTCGAGATGGTAAGTCCTGAAGCGGTCGTCTTGCGGGTCTCGACCCTCTAGCACCTCGCGACGATGGGACGCCCGAGCCTAGGGGCGCGTCACCTTCTCCGAGTTGCTGCCCTTCTCATTCCCGGTCGCGGTCAACGTGTAGACCTTGTACGTAACATACGCGCCCGATGCCCCGAGACCCGTGTCGTCGGAGAAGGAATTCGTCCCTAAAGCCACGAACCCGAGAGATGCTTCGTCCGCCGTTTTGTAGCTCTGGTTGTAGCAGGCGCGCACCTCGCAGCCTGTCACCCGAGCGTCGTCGGACGGGGCCCAGGTGAGGTCGGCCTTCGAAGTCGTTGCATTCCAGACCGCCGTCAGGCGCACCGCTTTGGGAGTCGACCCCTTCGCAGGAGTTAAAGCTGGAATGGAGGTGATCAGAGCACTGCCCGAAGCGAACGCGCCCTCCACCGCCGGGCGATATTGCACCAGCCGGGCTCGGATCAGCGCAAAGGCCGCGTCTCGCGCCTCCACCGCGGTCTGGAAGTTCTGCACGGCCGTCGTCACCGCCGAGAAGTCGGCCAGAACGTTGGTTCGATCCGTCGTGAAGGAGGCATTCGAGTAGCTGCCCGACAGGATGACGGGGATGAAGCCGAGCACAGGCGTCGTCGCGTCGATCGCGTCCCAACAATTCTTCGTCAAGTCCAAGCTCAGTTGCCAACTCCCGATGCCCTGTCTGGAGCCCGGCACTTTGCCAAGTTGGTTGATGTACACGGTGTTTGGAAAGTTGCCTCGCATGAAGGCGTTGAACTGACGGATGCGCTCCTTCACCGTGCCGCGGAGGATATCGCGGGCCTGGCTCGCGCCCAGATTCGCCGTGCGGGTGACGTCCACGGCGGTGATCTTGGCGAGCAGATTCGCGCGATCCGTGCCCAGGTTCGTGGCCGTGTAGGTGCCGCCCAGCTTCAACCCGGCTCCGCCAAGCGCGGTGTTCACGCTTGCCCAGTGGGCGATGAAAGCGTCGATGGTGGGAAGGTAGCTGCTGGGACCTGAAACTGGCATTTCTTACTCCTAAAACCCGCGCACCCGCTCGGAACGGTCGTACGTTGCCTCCTAAGACGTGCACATCATGCCACAAGCCTCGCCTATTGCCTTATATTGCGTGCATATTGACATAAATGACGTGTATGTCATACAAACACACCTGCGCATCGCCTCATATGCCACGCTTATTTAACACACTTGCGCGCACATCGCATTCGCCGCCCCCCGCATCGCATGAGCGCGTTCTGAGGCATCGAGGGATCGTCCAAGACCCGGCCGGGCGGTTCGAGAAGGCGGCGGCGGAGGCAAATCTGGAGTCCTGCGGGAAGTGCGTTTGGTCCGAGCGCGGCGAGTCGATGGACTAGGCCTGCTCGATTCGAAACGAAATTTCGCAGCGGTCGCTGTCACCCGCCCCGCGCGGGGTAATCAACTCCCCTGCAACGCACGCGCCGGGGAGCGCCGATCTTTCGGCTTCGAACTTAGGCCAGTTGCGGTAAAATCCCGAACCGCGTGGGGATATAGCTCAGTTGGGAGAGCGCTGCAATCGCACTGCAGAGGTCAGGGGTTCGAGCCCCCTTATCTCCACCAATCTACACTTTTGGCAAATTCCGGGCCGTCTCCGGCCCCTTGCTGAGCCACGTTTAGCATCAAATCGAAGGGCATGAACGCTTTGAGTTCGTCGCCGGTCAGACCATCCACGGGTCCAGCCCAATCGCGCCATCTGTACGGTGGCTCGATCAACTCCTTGTGGGGTCGCCCAGCAAGTTCGTCGCTGACCTTGTGCATCTCGTCCGAATCGTCGAGGAACTTGAGGAACATCAGCCAGGTGAGCATGGGCAGGCGATCGAGGTCGCCATTCAGCCCCTTGTCCTTCCGCATAATGTTGCGGATGGTCTTGATGGTCGAACTCAGAGACTCTCGCGTGGA
>JBBSFL010000244.1:0-4621 GCA_038238735.1 Fimbriimonadales bacterium
AGGCTGGCCGACCGTACCAGGCGGACTATAACAAGATCAAACCGCTGGATATTGCACTCAAGCAGAACGTCTTGGGAATCCTCACCGACGCTCAACTCCGTCGACTGAGGGAGATTACGATTCAGGGAAGCGGGCTGGTCGCCTTGCTCGACGAGCGCGTCGCAAAGGAAACCGGCCTCCCGTCAGCCACAGTCGCCAAGCTTCGGGCCACCTTCACCAGCTCCGCGAAGCAGGCAAACGACATTCGGCAGGCAGAGCAGAAGAAGCTGTTCGACGAATACAGCAAGAAGAAGCCCAAGGACGCGGCGGATGCCAAGCGGCTGCAGGACGAGGCGATTAAGCGATTTCAAAGGGACACCGCGCCGACCCTTCAGCGAATCCAGCAGCAGACGAAAGCAAAGATGGAGGGAATGCTGACCTCCGCTCAAAAGGCCGCATTCGAAGCCTTGAAAGGCAAGCCGTTCAAGCCATAGGTCCAAAGCACCGCTTTCGGCAGCCAGGTTAGGCATATCGGCCTCTTAGGTCGCCGCTGCCCCGTTGAGACTCTGTAACATCGGCCCATGAAAACGATCGTGACGCTTTTTGCCGCCGTCTTGGCCATGTCCGCCTTCGCCCAAGACGAGGACCGAATGTTCGGCAAGTCCGACGCCCAGATCCTTGCGATGGGGCAAGACAAATGGATGGACTTCTACGAGCAGAAGGCCGGAGGTTCAAATCTCGACATGATCCAAGCCTGCCACGTCTACGAGCACGTTGCGGCCCGGCGAAATGACCGCCTGATTTCCCGCCTGCCGGCTCACCCCGCCTCCGATCTGCGCAAGCTTAGAAAGCTGCTCGACGACTTTTCGGGCCAAAGCAACATGATCGGATCCTTCGTTAGCGGGGGCGGCTCGATGTGGACCGTCATCGATGCGGGCGACGCGGCCTCGAGAGAGGACGTGCTTTACCAAGCCCTTGGTGGCAAAGGGAAGGGTGCTCCCGCGACGAGGACCTCCAAGGTCGGACGAGAAATCGAACGCGCACAGCGAGAGATTCGGGCCCACAGGTCCAACGACCAGTACGGCAATCTAAAGGAGCCGGAGGCTCTCAAGGCCCAAGCAGCCGCCGCAGCGGATTACCGCGCAATCGTCGCGATCGCCAGCCATCTCTCGCGAAGCCGATCCGACGCTGTCCTCGCCTTCTGCTACAACAGCATCCATCTTGCCGCCAACGGAGGATGATCAGCGGTAGACTCCGGCTCCCGATGAGTTTGAACGAGAGATTTGCCATCCTTCGCGAGAAGAAGGAGAAGGCCCTCGTCCTATTCGTCACTGCCGGAGACCCTCCTCTGGCCGAGCTTCCCGCGATCTTGGAGGCTCTCCAGGAGGGCGGGGCCGACATCATCGAAATCGGACTACCCTTCAGCGACCCGATCGCCGACGGCCCTATCATCCAGGCTTCGTCGCAGCGAGCGCTCGATGCGGGCGTAACCCCGAGCCAAGTCCTGGACCTCTTAGCGACTCTCTCCCCAAGGGTCCCGCTAGTGGCCATGGGCTACTACAACACCCTCCTTCGCCAGGGCCTACCCGCTGCCGCTGCGAATCTGCGAAGAGCCCATATCGGCGCGACGATTATCACCGATCTAACTCCCGAAGAGTCGGACCCTTGGGTAGCGGCGGCCCGCGCCGAAGGGATCGATAATATTTTCCTCGCGGCGCCGACTTCCACGGATGCACGGCTAGACGAGGTCTGTCGCCGGGCGACCGGATTCATCTACGCGGTGTCTCGAACCGGAGTAACTGGCAGCGGTCAAGAGGTTCCTCTCGAAGTCCAGTCCCTCGTCCAGCGCGTCCGAAGCCGGACCGATCTGCCCATTTGCGTCGGCTTCGGGATTTCCAAGCCGGAGCATGTCCGGATGGTCTGCGAGGTTGCAGACGGCGCAGTCATCGGAAGCTGGATGGTCGATTTGATCGCCCGAGAGTGGAATGGCGGTAAGGGACGCGACTCGCTGGTGGCCCAAATAAGGGAACTCAAGCGAGCGACGCAAGCCGCTTAGCAGGAAAACCCAGTAGCGCGGTAGTAAACTCCAACCTCATGGGGACGAACGAGCAGCTTATCCGCGCCGTCCAGGTCGCGACCCGGAAATTAGCGAGCAGCGGCAAGTTCGATCAGCTCCTCAGCGACGTCCTCTCGATCTGCGTGGAAGCGGTCGGCGCGGCTGGCGGCACTATCTACATCCATGACCAAGAACGGCACGTCCTCCGATTTCGGCACGTCCTCCCTAGAGAAGTCGCGAAGAAGCTCGGCAACCTAGACATTCCAGACGACTACGGCCTGGCGGGCCAGGCGTTTCAATCGAAGCTAACGGTCACCAAAGAGCTTCCTGCCAAGCCGGAGAGCGACGCCAACGACTTCGAAAAGGCGACGGGCGTGATCGTCCGCTCGATGGCGGCGACCCCGCTTGCGATGGAAGGCGAGACGCCGATCGGCGTCGTCCAGCTAATTAACAAAGCGAACGGCCCTTTCAGTGACACGGATTGCGCGGTTCTCGAGACGATCGCCGCGGTTTCCACGATGGCGTACCTCAATTTCCAATTGACGGAGGAAGTCGCCCGGGCCAGCAGCTTGCTCGGAATGGGAAAGGTGAGCCACGACATCGGCAATTTGGCCGCAAGCCTCCACGCCACGCTTTCCTACAGCGAGCCTGCCTTGCAAGGTCTCTTCGACGCGCTGCCGAAAGATGACAGCGAGCTAACACTTTATGCCGACATGCTGAAGGACATGTCGATCGATCTCCACCGGTCCATCGACCGGATCGTCGGCTACTCGCGGCTCATCAGCGATCTCAGCGCGGGACGGGCTCTGAGGCCGCATCTTCAGAAAGCTTCTCTCGCCGGAACGATCACCACGAGCGCCGCTTATCTGGAGACCGAGGGCCGTCGAAACCACGTCCGCCTCGTCTATGAAGTCCAGCAGGATGCGCCAGACTCCGTGTTCGACGACCTCTACGTATTCCGCATCGTCCAGAACCTCGTCGGCAACGCGATCAAAGCAGTCAGAGAAACGATTCCGGACGAATGGTTGGAGGACGAAGCGAACGAAGAAGAGATGTTCGGAGAGGTGAAAACCGTATATTCCTTCGCTGACGGAAGGCACCGAATCGAAGTGAAAGACTCCGGGCCTGGAATGCCACCGGAGATCGCTCAGCGCATTCTCGCCGGCAATGCCCGGAGCCAGTGGGACAAGGGAAGCGGCTCGGGCTGGGGAACGAAGATCGTCCTGGAACTCGCGACAACCCTTCAAGCCACGGTCGAAATCGAGTCGGTACAGGGCGTCGGGACAAGTTTTATCGTCACTCTGCCCCACCAAGAGGCGCTGGAGCAATCAAATTGAGGAACGTCCGATGCCATAATTGGGTTCTCTGAATAGAGCCCATGGCCACCATCGCTCAACAGAAACCCCGTTGGAAACGCTCGGCAGGCGTCGCGGGCTATGTCTTTTTCTTGGTGTTCGTTTTGGCCGCAGCGATGTTCTGTGGATGGGTTGCCAAAAGCAGGGTTCTCACCCAGATCATCAAGAGCCAGTTCGGCTTCGGCATTTCTCCAGCGGAAACCTTCAAGAGTCATCAAGTCACGATGCTCGTGTTGGGATGCGACGAAGATCGCCAGTACGTGAGCTACCACGAGAGCCGCGTCATTAACGGTCGTGCACGTAGCGACATGATGCTGCTGACGAAGCTCGACTTCGACAAGAAGACGATAACTGGGATCAGCATCCCCCGAGATATGAAATGCACTCTCGATGGGGTCAGTCATAAAATTAATGCCTTCCACGCGATCGGCGGCCCCGACCTTGCCAAGCGTGCCGTGGAGACCCTCCTTGGCGTCCCTGTAGATAAGGTGATCGTGCTGAATTACGATGCCTTTCAAGAGCTCGTCTCGATGGTCGGCGGAATCGAAGTGGATGTGGACAAGGACCTGGACTACGACGACAACGCGGGCCATCTGCATATCCACATCAAGAAGGGCCACCAGCATCTCGATGGCAAGAACGCCATGGGCTTTGTCCGTTTCAGGCATGCTGATGACGACTTCCATCGTCAGGCGCGCCAGAAGCAGTTTCTCGTTGCCTTCAAGTCCGCCGCACTCTCGCATTGGTCTAACCTGCCCGCCATCACTCAGCAAGCCGTGCAGGTGCTCGGGGGGAGCATGGATGACGAACAGGTCGCAGCTCTGGCGATATTCGCGAGGAGTGTGTCTCCTCAGAACATTCGCATGGGAGTCGTTCCCGCGATCAACCCCGACGCGAACCCAATGGAAGTCGATCGCCGAGGGCTACGGCGCGCTCTCGTCCAATATGGGTTCACGACTGATTTGGAGAGGATTACCTCCCGCCGATGAGCACCTACGACGTCGAGGCCGAGAGGACCGACGAAAAGGCGAAGAGTCAATATCTCAGTAAGAAAGACATCATTCGGCTCGTTATCGGGCTTGTCGTTTTAGGCGTGCTCCTGTATCCCATCTATGTGCTCCTGTTGGGCAACGCGCAGTATCACCTGTGCAGCACGAACTTCAATCAGATGTTCAAGGGTATCAGCCTCTACACCGAGGAGAACAACGAGCGCTTGCCGCCGGTGTATGTG
>JBBSFL010000245.1:0-4616 GCA_038238735.1 Fimbriimonadales bacterium
ACCAACGCGTTCTCGTAGTTCCACACGTGTGTGCAACTCCCCGTACAGCAACCGCTCCCGCCACCGCAGCCCTCAAACGCGGCGAACGTGCCATCGCCAAGGCGAAAGCAGGTGTGGCTCTTCAGCACGGCGAGATTGAATAGTGCCGCTTCCTTCAATGAAGCTGGAGCAGAGTGCTTGGCCACCTTCTGGACGAAAGCCAAGGTCTTCGCTCTCAGTTCGGTGACTCGCGGAATGACCTGGCGAGCAACATCTTCGGCATCCTTGAAGTGGCCAGCGTAGTAATTGCTCGAAGAGGCATCACTTCCCTTCGGCCCGCTCCACCAGCCCTCCTCCGCGAGATTGCGATATGGAAAATGCCACGCGATGAGCATTCGAATCTGCTTCGTCTCGCCTGGCGCGAGCTTGAACATCGCGGAAATCGAGCTGTCCCAAGTGTCCTGCGGGCTCGGCGGACAGGGACCAGCGGGTGTGTCGTCGCGGATATACCCCTTCTCGAGGAGTTCATCCATGATCCCGAGGGTTTCCCCGTTCCACTCCCGATCGCGGAATGCCCAACGTCTCGAAACCTTAACGTCCGCTTGATCGAAGAGGAGGGCCATGGTTCCCTGCTGGGCCTTCTTCTCATCGCGAGACTTGGCCCACCGCATGCCCTTCCAGCCCGTAACCTCACAGACTTCCGTCGTGTTGTCCTTCAACTCGAAGACATGGCCATCCGCACCGATGAAATTGGTGGCCAGATAGGTTAACGATGCTTCCAACGGATGACCGGTGGTGTTCTTCATCGAGACGGTGAGAACGCCGACCGGCAAGCTTGAATCGTCGGTATGCCGGGGAATCAGCGGACTGAATGCCTCGACGGTGCATTCTAAGGCAAACCTCGGCTCCATCAGATGAACTCGACCAAATGGAAAGCTTGCTTCGAACTCATCGGACTGCATTCGGGGCAATCCCCCAAGAATCGAAGGTGCGCCAAAGTCGCTGGCTAAGCCAGTCTCGATCTGGTCCTCGAGGATGCGAAGTTGCGCTTCCCCGTCCGGCTTCCGACGCCATGCCACGAAGTGGCAGTACATTGGCCGCCAACCTCGATTCGGACGGCTCATAAGCTGCCAGTCGGTTAACTGCCCGCCTCCCGCGAGGCAGAAGAAGCCCGTCCCGATGCCGCCCACTGGCATGGCGATTTCCTTTAGATGGTCGCGATCGTAGGTGCGCAGGACGGGCCAGTCGCTCATGATCCGACGTTACCCGTCCGTAGCGATTCTGTGACCTGAATGACCTGATCATCCGCGATGGCGAGCACGCAGTCCCCTTCACGGGGCGAAATGCGCGCACTTCCCGTGAACTCGCCGAAGGCGGGCAGGAGTCCGCAGCGCGGGCCGAACCAGAAGCATGGCAGTGTCATCGACTGCCGCCCCTTCCCCTCCAGGTTCACCGCCGGGTGCACGTGGCCCGCCAGGACATATCCGTCCGCCTCGCAAGGATGGTGGCACAGGGAGAACGGGCCAACCAATCCGCCTTCCTCCATCTCCGGAATCTCAAGGTTCTCCGGTAGGCTTCCGGCGCGGCGATCGTGGTTGCCAAGGACCAGCTTGACATCGATTCTGCGGTGAAAAGTCCGCCATTGGTGGAGCGCGTCGAGCGCCTCACATGTACGACCGGCTCGAGCATGCCAAAGATCGCCAAGAACGATCAACGTCGTCGCCCGCGTATCCATTAGCGCCGTGCTTAGGCGATCCAAGGTGAGGCCAGTCGTTCCGCCCGGGACCGGCACGCCCAAGCTCCGATAGGTTTCCGCTTTGCCCAAGTGACTGTCCGCGACGAACAGAGTGCCAGTAGCGGGCCAGAAAAGCGTGCGGTCCGCGCGGGCAACTAGCAGTTCACCCGCGATCACCACTTCCCTTGCCCCGGCCGTCATGGTCATGTAGACGAAAGGATACCTTTCCTCTAACTCCGTTTCAACGGTTTGGGATCGCGTCGACCGTGAAAAACGGCCAGAACAACGATTTCGCCAGGCATCACTCGATAGTTATTTGTGATGGGAAATCGGCGCGCATGAATGCGGCGAACGACCCGATAGGTGGCGGGGAAGCGTATCGGTGACTCGCAGACGTCGTCGAGGGCAGCAAAGATCGAGGCGCTGAATTCGCTGCCGAGTCCGGCCTGTTGGACTTCATACCAATCGTGGGCCTGCCGAAGTTCTTGCTCGGCGATGTCTCTAAAGACAACTGGCAGCTTCATGCAGGTCGATCAAGATTCGCGCGAACCACGTCCATGGGAATCGAATTGCCTGTTCCCTGCTCCATTTCTTCGATGCGGAGGTCCAGCTCCACGCGTTGGGCCTTCGTCATTTCGGGAGCATAGCCGTCGTCGATGAGGCGATCCCACATCCTTTCCAAGAGGCTAATGCTGTCTTCGACCGGCCATCGGTCGATCTCGTGCATTACAGCCGTGATGTCCATCGCTCTGTAAATATACGCCGGATTACCGATGAATCGGAAAACGGGCGCACAGCGCGTGAACGTCGCCCCGGACGGATTCAATCACTGCCTCATTTTCCATTCCATCGAGCAGCCGGCCGATATGCAACGCGACTTCGGCCATTTCCGGCTCTTTCATGCCACGCGTCGTCAGCGCCGGGGTGCCCAGCCGAATACCGGAGGTAATCAGCGGAGACTTGTCGTCGAATGGCACGGCGTTCTTATTGCAGGTGATGCTGGCTCGGTCGAGGGCTAGTTGAGCGGCCTTGCCCGTGAGGTCTTTATTACGAAGGTCGACCAGCATCAGGTGGTTGTCCGTTCCTCCACTGATGATCTTAAAACCGTTTTCGATGAGCGCCGCGGAAAGGGCCTGCGCGTTCTTGATGATCTGCGCTGAATAATCCCCAAAGGAAGGCTGCAGATTTTCTCGAAAGCCAACCGCCTTTGCCGCAATCACATGCATGAGAGGGCCGCCCTGGATGCCGGGGATGACCATGCTGTCGAGCAGCTCAGACATCATCTTCGTCCGCCCGCTCTTTGGCGCAACCTTGCCAAACGGGTTCTCGAAGTCCTTGCCCATCAGAATCAGCCCGCCCCGCGGCCCCCGTAGCGTCTTGTGGGTGGTCGAGGTTACGACGTGGCAGTGAGGAATTGGCGAGGGCAGGAGGCCCTTGGCGATCAAGCCCGCCGGATGCGCGATATCGGCAAAAAGAAACGCCCCGACGCTGTCGGCGATCTCGCGAAACGCCTTGAAATCGATTGCCCGCGAGTAAGCCGACGCCCCGACCGTTATCATCTTGGGCCGGACCTCCTTAACCTTGTCGGCGATCAGGTTGTAGTCCAGGCGTTCGGTCTTAGGGTCGATCCCGTACGCAGTGAATTTGTAAAGCTGGCCGCTGAAGTTGACGGGAGACCCATGGGTGAGGTGCCCACCATGCGAGAGGTCCATGCCCATGACCGTGTCGTCGGGGCTTAGAAACGTGAAATAAACGGCCATGTTGGCCTGCGACCCAGAGTGCGGCTGAACATTGGCGTACTCGGCTCCGAAAAGCTCCTTCACCCGGTCCCGCGCAAGGTTCTCGACCTCGTCGACCACTTCGCACCCACCGTAGTATCGGTTCCCGGGATAGCCTTCGGCGTATTTGTCGGTCAACACGCTCATCATCGCCTGCCGCACGGCGAGGCTGGCGATGTTCTCGCTAGCAATCAGCTCCAGGTTGTGCTCCTGCCGATGCTCTTCCTTCTTAATAAGGTCGAAAATCGCTGGATCGGAGGCTTCGAGTTGGGCGCGGTGGTCCTGGACTGGCGACTGCACGGGCGTCATGCGTCCATTATGACGACGCGCCGTCTATTCTAGCGAGCAACGGGGAGCCGCTTGGGAGATAGCGGATTCGCCAAATGCCGCTCCTTCTGAGCGGTCAACGTCACACGCCGAGCGGGCGGATTTGAAGTCATCAGCACGTGCTGCGGAATTTCCGCGAGCATCTCCGCCGTGGACTTGAAAGTGAAACCCTTCGCCAGGAGCCGCTCCAAAATATCCGGCAGAGCATCCGCGGTGGCGGGAATATCGTGAAGAAGAATGATCTCCCCGTTTTGAACCTTGTTCACGATGCGGTCAGAAATCAGATGCGGGTCGAGGTTGACGTTCACGACGGGGATCGCGGTGGGTTCGTGCTTGTCGATGGCGGGAACGAAGTCCTTGGCCGCGAGATTCCAGTCCACACACGTATAGCCCATCTCCCGCGTCACCTTCAAAACCGTGGGATTAAATCGCATCCCTGGTGGCCGCATCAGCCTTGTCGAGCGGCCCGTCGCCTTGGCGATGTTGGTATCGCAGTCTGCTAGTTCGGCCCTAACCTGCTTCTCCGTCAGACGATCCAACCGAAGGTGGTCTTCCGTGTGGTTGCCGATCTCGTGGCCCTCGGCGATGATCCGCCGAACCAGGTCGGGATGGAGCTTAACCATCTTCCCTACCAGGAAAAAGGTCGCATGCACATGGTAGCGCTTCAGAACGTCAAGTATTCGGGGCAGAGAAGCGGGATGGGGGCCGTCGTCGATCGTCAGCAGCAGGTCTGGATGCTCGCGGCTGCCGCGCTTGAAGATCGACGTCTTGGCGTCGTACATGTCCTCGCCGGTCGA
>JBBSFL010000246.1:0-4600 GCA_038238735.1 Fimbriimonadales bacterium
ACGCCGAGGTCGACGGTGAGATCTTCTCTACAGCCCGCCATTCGCGGCCTCGCTCGCGAGGACCGTCAAGGCTCGCGAGGAGGAATACCAAGTGTCGGCTCCCAAAGCCTTACTTTCCAGGCTCCCAATTTCCCTATGCCACATCCGACATCAAGAAAGCTCGAACCGCTCCTTCCAATGCGGAATCACCGTGTCCCAACCAAGCTCCTCCGCGATCTTCGCCTTAAGCGCCGCCTGAGCCGGCGGTTCGCCGTGAACGATAAATGTCCGCTTCGGCGGGGCCTTGAAGCCCTTGAGCCACTGCATAATCTCACCCTGATCGGCATGCGCTGACAACGCATTCAGCTTGTCCACCCGAGCCGCGACTTGAACCTCCTGGCCCATAATCCTAACTTCGGTCGCCCCGTCGATCAAGCGTCGCCCGAGCGTGCCCTCGACCTGGTAGCCCGTAAATAGAACGATCGTGGTGGGATCGGAAAGGCGATGGAGAAGGTGGTGCGTTATCCGTCCACCGTTCGCCATGCCGCTGCCCGCGATGATCATCAGAGGACCCTTGGTCGAATTCAGTGCCTTCGACATCTCGCGGTCCCGCACGAAGGTGACGTGGTCCGGCTCCATGGGCGAGTGATTTAGATCGATCGCCATGTGCGTCTCCTCGTCGTGCTCCTCCATCGCCTGCCGGTAGAGCGCTGTCGCGCTGATCGCCATTGGACTGTCGATGTACACCGGGATTCGAGGCATCCGCCCCGCGTCCTCCAGCTGGCGGAGGTAGTACATCAACTCCTGCGTCCGCCCGATCGCGAAGCTTGGAACGAGAATGGCACTTCCCTTCTGCATAGCTTCATTGAGGATCGATTCGAGCTTGGCGAGGACGTCCTCATGCGAGTGCAAGCGGTCACCGTAGGTGCTCTCGACAACCAGATATTCCGCGTTCTCGATGACCGTCGGATCCTTAATGATCGGCGTGTTGTAACGCCCAAGATCGCCCGACATCAGAATCCGCTCCCCGTTCTCGAAGAAAATCTCGGCGAAAGCAGAGCCAAGAATATGGCCCGCTGGATAGAACCGAAACTGCGCCCCTCCCGGCAACGCCTGAAGCTGCTCGTACTTCACGGTAACGAACTGCTTCAGACAAGCGAACGCATCGTTTTCCGTGTAAAGCGGCAAAGCCGGCTGGTGCCGCGAGCCATGCTTATTGGCCCGCCGCGCGTCCTCTTCCTGGATGCGCCCGGAATCCGGCAGAGAAATGCGACTAAGCCCAAGCGTCGCGGCCGTGCAATAGATCGGACCCTTGAAACCGTCCCGTACAAGCCGAGGCACATAGCCGACATGGTCCAAGTGCGCATGGGTCAGCACAATGCAATCGATCTCGTGCGGTGCAATCGGAAAAGGTTGCCAGTTCCGCTCCCGAAGCTCCCGCGGGCCTTGGAAAAGACCGCAGTCGACAAGAACGTTTTTACCGTTTAGGTTGAGAAGATGGCGAGAGCCCGTGACAGTCTCAGCGGCTCCGTCGAAGGTTATCGATTGCGGCATCCTCGGACGTTACCGCACGGGAGGAGCCGGTCGGTCACGAATTGCTACTTCGAGGAACTGCGATGCTGCGGAGCGAGCGGGATGCCGTTATCCCTTTACACACCCTTGAGCCCACTCGCAGGAAATCCGACCTCGACTTCAAACTGGAGCCGGATAGGAGATTCGAACTCCTGACCTTCCGCTTACAAGGCGGGTGCTCTACCACTGAGCTAATCCGGCGCGTCGGAATGATTGTGACAAATAGAGGCGGCTCGGAGTTCAGTCTCCGAGCCGATTAGGGTTTCTCAGAAGGACGCGGGATTGACTCCGCTTCTCGTTTCGCCGACCTCAGCCGTCTCCGAAACGCTTAGTCCTTCGAGCCGCGGCGCTTGCGGGTCTTGACGAGCTTGAGAACTCCGTCGATTCCGTAGCCGAGCTTATAGCCCGCGGGTACGGCCTTGAGAGCGGCTTCGAGCTCCGGCGGCATACTTACGCTCTTCGAGCGGCGACGGCCACGGCGGCGGGTGGGATTCAGCACACCGTAGGCTTCCGTTGCGTTCTCGCTGGCAGGCAATGCATGAAGCTCCTTGTTCTCGACGCGGAAGAGCTCGGAGACGGCCGGAAAGGACAGAAACAGATAGTCTCCACCGCTAATCATACGGGCTTCGATCGGGACGGAATACTTCTTAACTCCGATCTTAAGCGACAGCACGCCGGAGCGGGGCTGGGCCTTGAATTTCAATGAGTTCTTGACGCTTTGAACGGTTCGTTCTTTGTTAGTGGATCCTGCTTTGCGCGGCATATCGTATATTGTGACCGTAAGGAATCGGTCCTCCCAAAGCATTATTGCACGATTTATTCGCCAAAAACGATGTTATCGATTAAGCGAGTATTGCCGAGGCGTACCGCTGTGATTAAGGCCGAATCTCTTTGGAAGCGCTCCGTTTCCCGCATGTCTGGAAGGTCTACCAAAGCGAAGTAATCGACCGCAAATCCTGCGTCGGCAAGCTCATTCTTTCTATCAGCGAGCACCCTTGTCGCTGAACCTGATTCCTGCCCTAGTTGCGCTTGTGCCTTCTCCAAGGCTCGGCGTAAGAGGGGGGCCGTTGCACGGTCTTGCGGAGATAAATACCGGTTCCGGCTCGACATCGCCAATCCGTCTGACTCGCGAATAGTGGGCAGCAGCCGGAGCACCAGACTCATCGACAAGTCCTCCGCCATTCGTCGAATAACCTGGCATTGTTGAAGGTCTTTCAGCCCGAAATAGGCGACAGTAGGGCAAACCATATTAAACAGTTTGCAAACTACCGTCGCGACACCATCGAAATGCCCCGGTCGAATCGCGCCTTCCCACCGCGTCGTGACTTCTGGCACGTGAAGAACGGTGGAATCACGAGGGTAAATCTCTTCCACCGTTGGAACGAACAGGACATCCGCGCCCGCTTCCCGCGCCATCGCGGCGTCCCGCTCTTCGTCGCGGGGATACTTGGCCAAGTCCTCATTGGCGCCAAATTGGAGCGGATTTACAAAGAGGGAGACGACGACCTTGTCGCACTCCTGCTTGGCCGTTCGCATTAGGCTCAAATGCCCGTCGTGGAAGGCGCCCATGGTGGGCACAAAACCTATTCGCGAAGTAGGGTAACGCGCCAGCTCGGCCGCCCGGCGAACGATTCTCAAAAGCTGTTTTCAACCCCCGGAAACGTTCCTTCCCTCACTTCGGAAGCGTAGGACTTGAGGGCAAGATCAAACCTAACCCGCCCATCCGAATAGGGCTTCGCATGCTTGAAAGTCTCTGCCGAGAGTCCGAGCACATCGTGCAAGACCTGGATCTGCCCATCGCAACCAACTCCGGCACCGATTCCGATCGTGGGAATCCGAAGCTTGCCGGTAACCCGCGCGGCCAGTTCTGCGGGAACCAGTTCGAACACGATTGCGAAAGCACCCGCTACCTCCAAGGCCAAAGACTGCCGCTCAATCTCATCGCCCGTAGACCCCCGTCCCTGAACGCGGTAACCGCCGAAACGATGCACCGACTGCGGTGTGAATCCGACGTGGGCCATCACGGGAATGCCCGCCTTCTCGATTGCGGCGATCGCTGCTGGATAGTCCCCCTCCAGCTTGACCGCCTCCGCACCTGCCTTCATCAACGAAACAGCCGAATCGACCGCCTGCGAGATGCTCGATTGATAACTGCCGAAAGGCATGTCGGCAACGAGCAACGCCCCCGAAACGCCCCGGCGCGTCGCCCGGGTGTGGTGAAGCATCTCGTCGAGCGTCACCGGAACAGTCGTCGAATAGCCGAGAATGACGTTGCCGAGCGAGTCGCCGACCAAGATGACATCCACGCCCGCTTCATCAGCGATTCGGCCAAAGGTCGCGTCGTAGGCGGTGAGGCAGACAATCCGCTCGCCTCGCTCCTTCATCGCTACGACTTTCGGAGCGGTTACGCGTTCTCCCATCGGCAGGAAGTGTACACTTCCGCGTCAAATTCCCCTCCCCTGCTCCGGCAGGGAGCGGGGAGGGTCTGCAGACTTGTCACTAACGGCCGAACATCGATGACTGCTCTGCGCCCTTGCCTTCGTCGCGGAAGACCTTGGCGTACTTGCGGGCGTTCTTTGCCAAAGCGTCAGTCGGATACTCAGCGGCGACCCGGTCCATCAGCTTCGCAGCGTCCTCATACAAGTCCTGAACCTTGTTGCGATCGCGCCACCAGCCGTTAAAGTTCGCCAACCGCCGCCCCGCCGTTGCCGCCCGGTACAGGGCCTTGGGGGCGAAGGACGACTTCGGATACGTCTGCGCAATTCCTAGGCAGATCTTCCGAGCGCGGTACAAAGCCTCGTGCTCGTAGTGGTGAGCCTGAACGGCGAGATTGTCGCCCCCGTCGGCGACCTTCGCATTCCAGCTTGCACCGAACATCCAGTTCCGCGAGCCATCCCAAAGAGCCGCGTTGTACAGGAGCAGGTTGCGGTGAGAGTAGTAGTAGCTCGCGAGGTCGTACATCGCCGAGGCCTTCGCGTCGCTCGAAGCGCTAGCCACCGCATCCCGCAACTTGATCAAGTCGTTTGCGGTCTCCATCGGGTCGTACATG
>JBBSFL010000247.1:0-4514 GCA_038238735.1 Fimbriimonadales bacterium
GCACCGCGATGCCCATCAGGTCGGTGTGCGGCCTGAAGCTGCGGAACGGCGTCGTGAAGCCGAAAGCACCGTTCGCGTATTCGACCGCGGTCGAAGGTCCAACCTTGTCCATCACTTCCGCGGCCGGGACATTCATTGAATACATAAACGCGGACCGGACAGAGACCGAGCTGGAATAGTGGCCTCCGCTGTTCCGAGGGGTCCACGAGGCCGATCCCTCGGAATGAAACGTTCGGTGCACGTTCGGAATGGCGTCATAGATATCGAGCTTGCCCGTATCGAACGCGGCGGAGTAAACGAAAGGCTTGAAGGATGAGCCGGGCTGACGCAAGCCGTGAGTCACCGCATTGAAGTTATGCTTACGGTAATTGACGCCGCCCACTTCCGCCTTAATCTTGCCGTCCTTATCCATGACGACGAAAGCCGCGGTTTTCACCCGTTGACCGGAATAGCGGCGGACGATGCTTCGAACCTGCTCCTCGGCGACGGTTTCGATCTTGGAGTCGAGGGTGGTGTGGATCGTGTAGCCGCCTAACTTCAGGTCTTCCAGGTCGATTTGGTATTTGTCGTGGAGGTCTTCCAGGACGTGCTGAACGAAGTACGGGGCTCGCTGGAGGTCGACCGTTAGCTGGGGCGCGGTTTTCTGGCGAAGATGCACTTTCTCGGCAATCGCCTTATCATGCTGTTCTTGGGTGATCGTGCCCATATCCAGCATGTTAGCGAGAACCAGATTCCGATTATCGATCGACTTATCTAGGTTCTTGTACGGGTTGATGTCACTCGGTCGTTGCACGCATCTCGCCAGCATGGCGTCTTCACCTAACGTTAGTTTGTCGACATCCTTGTGAAAGTAGATCTCGGCAGCGGCCTGTACACCGTAGGCACCACTACCGAAATAGACTTGGTCGAGATACATCGTAAGAATCTGCTCTTTGGAATACTTTTGTTCGATCGCAATGGCTAAAGCGATGTCTTGCATTTTGCGGTCGAAGGTTTGTTCGCCCTTGGAGAACAAGCGCTTTGCGAGCTGCATTGTGATCGTGCTTCCACCACTCGAAATCTTGCGATCTTTCGCCATTCCAAATACGGCTCGCGCGATGCCCCAAGGGTCGACGCCGCTGTGCTGAAAGAAGCGTTTATCCTCAGCGGCAATAATCGCATTGCGCATGTTGACGGGGATTTTGTTGTAGTCCCCGATCGGATGCCGATAGACGCCGCTAATTTGATAGAGCACAGCGCCGTCTGCACTCACGATCTTGGACGGAGTGACTTGAAGAACCAAGACCTTGTCGTCCATTGTCAGGACCATGTCTTGGGCTTGGCGATAGGCCGCCATAAACCGAATCCCGATGTACGAGGATACGACTAGAAACAGAACGAACAGTGTGGCGACGACGCGCTTGGTCCAGCGCCACCAAGTCGGGCGCGGCTTCTTCGTCTTAACGCGGAGCGTTGCGGTACGCGTTGCCACTGTTGCAGTATAACTGACGAGATTCGGGGTCGGTTCCCGGGGAGGCTATGGCCTACTTGCCGAGCTGGCGAGCGAGATCCTCCAACATGGTTGCAGCAAGGTCGCCGACGAGCACAGAGGAGACGCCATCCTTCTGCCAGGTGACGGATTGAAAACTACGCGCCTGTTTGCGCAGCTTGCCCTGATCGATCGCCCCTCGAAGTTGGAAGAAGGTGAAGTCGCGATCATCGTTCGTGTATTGCTGAACGAGCACTTCCATTCCGCCCATCTTTTGGATTCGGACTCCGTCGAGTTGGAATGGCGCGTCGGGTGGAAGCGAAACCTCGGGAAGGTTTAGGCGCTTTGTAAATTCGTGCAAGTCATCTCGAGGGGCGACGATTTTGGCCCCACGAACATCGAGCCGGAAGTCGCGGCCGTCGATCCGCGGGCTCAAATTGACTTGAGTGAACTCGAATCCGCCTTGGACGGCGCCGCTGCGGTCGTAGAGCTCTCTCTTCACGAGCATGCCCGAACGGGGCTCGATCCACATGCGCTGCATGGCGTTGCCGCGGGGCTCCACTAGAGTGAGAACCGATGTGTGCAGGCCGGCGACGACGCCTCCGTCAGCGACCTGAATTCGGCGTCCTGCACCCTTGCCGTTGGCGAGCCGGAGCAACCGTTGGAAGGCGCGCTCTCGGCGTGCCGGTTGGACGTGGATTTCGTTATGCTCCGGAAAGAAGTGCCTTCGCTCCTTTTCGCTTTCCACGATTACTTGCCCTCGGTAGGGCGAGTCTTTCGGGAACTCGACGCGAGTTCGAGCCCCATCCTTTTCAATTAGCTCGGTGTGGACGCGGCGATCGATGCCGGCGCGAAGGGTAACAGTGCGAGTCCCCGAGTAGCGCAGCTTTGGAGCCGCTTCGAGCATGTGCCGAAGCAAAGCTCCGGCATCGCTGACAGGTTGGGCAGCCGTAGCCATGGCCGCCATGCAGATGAAGGCAAGGACGGGAAGGCGCCTCATAGACTGCTGAGGTCATCCTCCGTCCAATTCGGTTCCGTGTTCTTTCCCGTCGTCTTCTCGATCGCGTCCGGATTCGCCAAGCCGGGCCCGGCGACGTCGTAGGCGACTTCGGATTGCTGATGGAAGGCGACAAGATTGGCCTCGACCCCGCTGCTGACTGAGACGGAACTAATCGTCGGCGATGGAGCGATCCTAAACATAACCGCCACGGCAAGTGCGCCCGCCATGGCGAGGCCGGCGGTGGGCTTCCAGAGCCAGCCAACACGACGCACGCGAACCTTCTTCGCAGCGATCGGCGCGAGCCGCTCGTTGAGTGCGCTGCGCCAGGCGAGACTGACCGTCTCTTCTGGCAAGGCGCGCACTGTATCCGCCACCTGCCGCTGCGCCGAGGTCGTCAGCTTCGCGTCGAGGTTAGGATCTTGTTGGGACATATTGTTCTCTCTTTTCATCAGATGGCCTCCGGATTCAGGTAGGCACTCAAAACTTGCTGCAAATGCGCTCTTGCTAGGAATAGTCGGCTCTTTACGGTTCCGACCGGCACACTCAGCATTTTGGCAATATCTTCATAAGGCAAATCTTCACGATCATGCAGAAGCAAAACGCTTCGCAGCTTTTCGCTCATCGACTCGATTCCGCGTTCTACGACTCCCGCAAGTTCATCGTCGAGAGCCACCTTTTCGGGCTCCCAACGCGAATCCGCGACGTCCATCGTCTCCTCGCCGTCGTCTCCACCCATCTGAAGGCTGGTCTCCGACGGCGAGCGATCCACTTTCCGCGAGCGATCGACGCACAAGTTGTAAGCGATTCGAAACAGCCAGGTTCTCACTGAGGACCGGCCGTCGAACCGATTAAAGCTCTGATAGGCCCGGATAAACACTTCTTGGGTGATATCCGCCGCTTCCTCCACATTAGGCACCATCCGCCGCACAAAACCGAAGACTCGATTTTGGTAGGCGTCGACGAATTTTCCGAATGCGACCGGATCCTGCTGACGACAACGGTCGATCAACGCGGCTTCCGCAGCGGGATCGGTAGTTCTCGCGACGCTCAATCCGGTAACTCCCATGCAGAGTTCCATAGCTCTGTGAAGGGATGACGTGCCAGTGTCAAAAAGGTTCACCGCCCTGGGGTTGGATGCGCCATTCAACGAATAGGTGAATAAGCGAATACGTCGGACGCTGATTCATCTGATTCCAAATTCACTCATTTTTTGTCTGCGGGCGCATTGCTTTACCAGACACAGCCTTGCGGATCGGTATACACCTGCACGGGGAGGGAGCGACGCGGTGCCTGCGGGTCAGGAACTGAGACCATCCCAGCCACCACCGGGCCGGATCCCTCAGATGCCGCCCGTCCGGACGGAATGATAGCTTTTCTCTTGCATGAAACTTGGGCGTCCGAGCACTTTGCATCCCGTTTACCACCCGCAACGGCGCAGCGAACGAGGCCTCGGGAGGTCATTTTGAGTCTGAGGTCTCGCAAACCGAGCGAAATTTAGATCCAAGCCTCGGTGTTGCTCGGTCAAAGCGAACTTTTGCTCGGCGTATCCGGGAAGTGATCCGAATTGCCTCGGCGCTGAGTTTAATTCGTAATGACTCGGTATTCGAAACCCAAAAAAGTCGACCATGAAATGCCGTTTAATCTTCCGATTCAAATGAACTCGCTCATGCGTCCTGATATGTGGTGATGGCAGGCGAAGACGGAAAGGGGCAGGAACCGCTTAGCGTTTATGCGGTGATTACTGTGATGGTCGATCAGATGGCGACCATTGGATGGCAGAAGCTGGGGTTACAGCCCGACATGCTGACCGGCAGGCTGGAGAAGGATATGGCGCAAGCGAAGGTGGCGATCGACCTTACCGCCCACTTGGCGTCATTCATCGAGCCGCAACTCGACGAAGAGGACAAGCGGCGCATCCATGGCGTGGTGCGCGATCTCCGGATCAACTATGTGGACAAGAGCAAGGAGGCGGGCGAATGAGAATCGGCGTTGGAACCCATGGCTATCGAGCCGAGACTCTAGAGACGCTGCTGGCACGACTACGAA
>JBBSFL010000248.1:0-4450 GCA_038238735.1 Fimbriimonadales bacterium
ATCCATGATACTTCCATTCACGGATGTTTAGTTCCCCTACTCAGGGGAACATTTGGGGAAAACTGGAGCCGATGATCCGATTTGAACGGACGACCTGCTGTTTACGAAACAGCTGCTCTACCACTGAGCTACATCGGCGGGCGAGGCTTATTTAACCCAAATTGGGATCCCCCGCGCAAGGCGACTGATCCCGAAACAAGGGTAATCGACCGCGTCAGGCCGACATGCGGCCAGCCAGAATCCTGCGCCATAAGCCGCGCTCGGGTCGAGCTTCGGAACCGGACAGTCCCGAAAGCTTCGTAGCGAGCGAATCCATATCCTTCGCCGCGGAGCAGCCTGGATAAGAAATTGTAAATGGCACCCGCATTCGCGCTGCTTGCACAACCGACCGATCAGCGCTTACCTTGCCGACATACTCCGCCCGCGCATCAGCGTTCGAGCTCAGGAACGCCATAAACTTCCCGAAGATCAACTTCGCCTGAGTGTCTGTCGTCGCCTGGTTCACGATGCACTTGATAACCATATTCGGACGTCGGTCGAGCAAGGCTCGCGCCGTCACATAAGCGTCGAGAATCGCTGCCGGGTCGGGAGTCGTCACGAGAACGGCTTCGTCGGCGGCCATCAGGAGTGAGAGAACACCCTCATGAATCCCGGCCGCCGTATCCAGAAGCAGAAAATCGAAGGCCTGACTCACCATGCTGAAGCCTGCGTCGGCATTCTGCAATGAGGAGTAGTTCAGGTCGGCGAGGTCGGCGGCGCCGGCAGGACCAGCCAGCAGGAAAACGCCCCCTCGCACTTTTTCAAAGCCGGAAAGGAGGTCGATCCGCCGGGCGATTACGTCGCTCATCGTGTGGCTCGGATTCGCGCCAAACATTACGTGCAGGTTCGAAAGCCCGAAATCGCAGTCCATCAATCCAACGCGAAACCCTTGATTGGCAAGCGCCACGGCTAAGTTCGCGGTGATCGAAGACTTGCCGACTCCACCTTTGCCGCTGGTAATCGCGATCACCTTCATAGACATGGTGCGACGCCGATTTTCTTGCTGCAATTCGCGGTTGCGCTTCATCGGTTTGGGCGCGTTCGAAACCGCGTTCACGAGGTCGATGACTTCGAGATACTCAGGCGGTCCGTAGGCTTCGCGCAAACCGGAAACGACTTGGTCGGTCGGAGCCATGATGACCTCGACCTCACGGCACACCGCAGTCTTAAACCGCCGCAAAGCATCCGGATGAACCGGATTTCGCCCGAGGCAGATCAGTTTGCGGTTCTCAACCCGCAAAGGTAGAAGTTGGGCTTCGTATGCCTGTCGCTTCGGCACGAGGGCCATCGCCTCGGCCGTCGGCTTCGGCACCGTGTAGGCAGGAAGCTCCATCCCTGAGCTATCAGCTTGTTTGCTGCTCTTATCCGTATTCATTCCAGTCCTCGCTTTCAGTTGATTCCATGGGATCGAGCGATTCTCGGGCCGCCGGACATGGAAAGATTAACAGGTTTTGCCCGATCTTGCCAGTGATAGTGTCCGATTATTCGCATCAAACCAGCCTGCAGGGCCACCCGTGAAACTCTCAGGAGGGGGCCGACATCGAGAGGGGAGACTCATAGATCGGAACTTCTCTGCGCAACTCCGCCATAACTTCGCCCACGTTGAAAAGCGGTGTCTGCGGCTTTAGCCGCAACGCAATCTCCGAAAAGACTTTCCACGCCGGCTTCGCCTCACCCTTCGGGGGAACGACCGCTTCCATGCGCTGGACGCGACCTTCCAGGTTGGTGTAAGTCCCGTCTTGCTCGGCCGGAGCCGCCATCGGAAGAACCACACTCGCGAACGGAAAGGCTCCGTTCTCGTTCGTGGCTTGAACGACTAGGAATTCGACCGCGCCCAGAGCGCGCTCTACTAAGTCACGGTCTGCGAATGCCTCGAAAGGATCGACGCCAAGGACCCACAGCGCTCTTATCGAGCCATCCACGCATCCTTCGAATATCTCGTGGGAGTTGCGGCCTCCGGCAGAAGGCAAGATGCCGATCCGCGACGCGCCTTCGTCGTTGGCCTCCAGACCGTAAATGCTCAAAGGTCCGCCAAGTGCGCCAAGACGCTTTGCGGTTTCCAATCCGTCCGGCTCGTTAAACAGAGAGCGCGTCGTGATCACGGGCGACTTGGTGTTCTTCAAGATCGCCGCCGCTTCCCGCAACCGCATCGCAGGCACGCCGATAGCCTCGGCCACGTCTTCCGCCGCAAACTTGTCGTATCCCGAAACACCCATCGCATTCAGCAAGCTCGCCGCAAGCGCCCCGCCCATCCCTTCCCGATAGCGAAGCACAACTGCGGCGAAAGAATCGGCGTCTGTCGGGGCGTGGTGAGCGACCACGATGCGTGCGCCGTTCTGGAACCAGGCCTTCCGGGCCCGCAAGAACAGAATCGGCTCTTCATCAGCGAGCGAACTTCCGAAGACAAGCATCGAGGATTCGAGCTCGTAGGATTCGATCGTTTTCTGGGCGAGATTCAAACTTTCTACATCGGCAGGTGAAGGAAGGTGACTCTGGAATCGGTGATCCAGGTTCGGACTCTGAAACTGGTTGTGGAAGAGCCGCCGAAACATGAACAGGTCTTCGTTCGAGTTCCGCGAGCCGCCCAATCCGGCCACTGCTGTACCGCCCGCGGAGAAGGCGCGAATGACGTCGGAATAAGCCTCGGCCCAGTCCGACTGCACGAGTTGATCCCCACGTCGAATCAAAGGCTTGGTCAGGCGCTTTTCGTTGTAGAAGCCGTGCCCAAACTTGCCCCGGTCACACGTCCACTCTTCGTTCACGGCCTCGTTCGTTCGGCCGTTCACGCGGGCGATCGAGCCGACACGGTGATCGAGCCATACGTTGCATCCGTTCGAGCAAACCGTGCAGATCCCCGGTTTCGTTTCCAAGTCCCAAGGGCGCGCGCGGAACCGGTATTTGGCATTCGTCAAAGCCCCGACCGGACAAATCTCGATAACGTTGCCGGAGAACTTGCTGTCGAAGTCGGTCATTTCAAACGTCGACGGCTGCATCTCTGCCCCGCGGAACCTGAATGCCAGTTGTGCGTCGCCGGAGATCTCCTCCGTAAACCGCACACAGCGGCCGCATTGGATGCACCGCTCCAAGTCCAGCGTCACGTACTTCGAGAGAGGAAACGCCTTCGGCAAGTGACGCTTGAGCTCCACGAATCGTGAAGTGGAAGGGCCGTAAAACAGGGTGTTGTTTTGAAGCGGACACTCGCCGCCTCGGTCGCAAATTGGGCAGTCCAGCGGATGGTTGATCAGTAGGAATTCAAGCACGCCCCGCCGGTCGCGGTGCACCATCTCGGTATCGGTATAGACCGCCATGCCTTCGCTGGCAGGCAGGGTGCAGGCAGCCTGCGGCTTCGGCATCTTCCTCACGGATCCGTCGGGCTGCTTGAAGCCGACCTCGACGATGCACATTCTGCACATGCCGACCGGCTTCATCCTGGGGTGATAGCAAAAGATCGGTATCTCAAGCCCCAGCCGCTTGACCGACTCGACCACGATCTCTCCCTTCGGGACGATCAGTTCGATATCGTTGACGGTGATCGTGACGGTTTCGACTTGAGGAGCCGCGGCCATAGCGGGCACCAGATTACCAGCAAGCCATCTTCGCCTCGTGGCGCGGGATTGCATCCGGTCGATTCGCCGGGTATTCGACCCTCCTGGGCGCTGCACCCACATCGTATTGGTCGATAAACGGCGTCAAAGGCGCCGCTCGGCCCTAGCCACTTACGACTCTCACCACGCGGGGGGCGAACGTTCCACTCCTCAGAACCCGTCTCTATGCCGGGGTCGATCAAACCGTCCCTGCAATATCCTTGCACTTGTTTGGAGCGTTTCGCTCGTAACTTCTAATGCGTATCTGGACCACCCTCTCCCTCGCCGGGCTTGCCGCTGTGTGCCTCGGCCAGTCGGCGCGACTTGCCACCGACCCCGCGAAGCCCATAAAGCCGACCGACCGTCGCAGCGTTGCCGCCGCCACGAAAATCGACCCGCGAAGGTTCAACCCCGCCATCGTTTTCAAGTACGAGGAGCACGAGGAGGAGCATGAAAATCCGCCTACCCCGCTTTCGTGGAGAGTTCCGAGCGAACCAAATACCCTGGCGCTTGGATTGTTCCAAAAGATACAGCGCGGCCAACCCGCCGCTTACTGGCCCGCCATCGGCGCTACCGGATGGAGTCCTGCCGATCCCACCTTGGCCGTCGGGCCAAATCATGTCGGCGTGACCGTCAACGAGCAGGTCGCTTTCTTCAACAAATCGGGAGCGACCGTATTCAGCCAGCCTGGGCCGATGTTCTT
Organism: Fimbriimonadales bacterium; assembly: GCA_038238735.1. Classification (GTDB taxonomy): domain Bacteria; phylum Armatimonadota; class Fimbriimonadia; order Fimbriimonadales; family Fimbriimonadaceae; genus JAFDWR01. The sequence goes on from JBBSFL010000248.1 coordinate 4,327, forward strand.
CTCGACCGTGGGCGCAGGCAGCAGCACTTTCGATCCCCGCGTCCTTTGGGATCGCCTCGCTCAACGCTGGGTCATGATTTTCGATGAACAGAACGGCACCGCGCAGACGGCGTTCATCGACCTC
>JBBSFL010000249.1:0-4413 GCA_038238735.1 Fimbriimonadales bacterium
CCTCTTTCTGGGTGGCTCCAGACTTGCATCTGGGACCGGTGACGATCAACGGCAGCTACATTAACAACGCGGTGGCCATGGCAATCGCAATCGCAAAGGGCACCTTGGTCATCCTGTTCTTCATGGGCGTCAAGAAGTCCAGCAGCCTCGTGAAGCTGTGGGCGATGCTCGGGTTTATCTGGTTCACCCTCATGTTCATCATCCTCAACGACTACGGCACGCGGCGCTTCGAGCCGGTCCAGTCCTGGACCACGCAAGACCCTGGCAGTGCGATGCGGCGGATGATGGATCGGGACAGCAAGGATCCGGATGTGATGATTCGGTCGAGACCGTAGCGGCTTCCTCGATGAGTTGACCGGCTGATGGAGTTGATCCGGCCTGTTGGTTGTCAGGAACCTTCCCCCCAATTCAAGTCCATCAACTCCATCAGTTCCGTCAATTTCATCGGCCCTGCCGCCTCCGAACTGCTAAACTTACCGTCGATGAGCTTCTCGCTCCGTTTGTCTCCTGACCTCCTCGCGGTCGAGGCGGGTGCGACTACGCCGCTTGCCTTGAACGTATCGGGCAAAGGCGAGGCTAGGGAGCAGATTGAGATTCAGGTCGAGGGCTTGGACCCGGAGTGGCTCGCGATTCCAGAGCCGATGTTCAACGTCGAGCCGGGCGAAGACCATATCGAGCGGATATTTTTCAAACCCTCCCGTGTGAGCGAGAGTCTGGCAGGGAACTATCCCTTCGTGGTGCGAGCTCGCTCGCTGGATTCCGGCGAGACCAAGACTGCGGCGGGCGTGCTGCAGATCAAGCCCTACAACCATTTGGCGATCGAGATCGGGCCTAAGAAGGGCTACTACTCGAAGTATCGAAAGTCGAACACGTTCTCGGTGACGGTGATGAACTTGGGCAACACCGAGCATACGGTGCAGCTCTTTGGCAGCGACCCGGACGATGAGTGCGCTTACGACTTCGACCAGGAAACATTCGTTTTGGCGCCCGGCCAGTCAAAGGCGGTGGACGTTTCGGTCACGCCCAAGAGCGAACGGACGTTCGCAGGATCGCGGCTTTTTGGGTTCTCGATCAGTGCCCGCAGCACGGTCGCGCCAAGCGTCGCCGCATCGGCCCAGGCTCAGCTCGAACAGAGGCCTATGCTCAGTCCGGGCACGATCGTTGCCGGCGTCTTCGCCCTCGTCATATTTCTCGCCTGGTTCGCCCTGCTGCCCAAACCGCCGACGGTAACTCTCACCGTCTCGCCTAGTGCGGAGGTCGCCCAAGGCGAACCTGTGCATATCTCTTGGGAGAGTAACTCTAGGGTCCAGATCAAGGTGAACGGGATGGTGTGGCAGGACGACGCCCCCACCAATCCGGCAGGCATCGACTTCAAGACCGTCGAAGCGGGACAACTTACCGTCGAGGCCATCCCTTATCGAGATCAAAAACTAGAGATTGCTCAGCGGAAGAGCCACGTGCTGAACGTCGTCGCGCCGCCGGTCATCCCCGAGCCGGAGATCGCCCTCTTCGAAGCTCAGAGTCGCTCCGTAAATCTTGGAGAGAGCGTTCTCTTGCGTTACAAATTCAATTCGGCCGTGACGAGGGCCAAGCTCGCGCCGAGTCAGCAGGATTTGGACGTAAACGTCGGCGAAATCCAGGTGATGCCCACCACATTGGGCCCGACAACCTACACGCTCCTCGCCTACAATTCGGCTAACAAATCCGTGTCGAAGAAGGTCGTTGTCAACGTTCACGAGAGGGTGGACGTGACGATCGATAGCTTCGATGTCAACCCCACAGGGCCTGTCCCGCTCGGAGAGTCGGTAACCCTAAGCTGGCGGGTCAGCAAGTCATCGAAGGTTCAGATCGTCGTGAACGGAGTCGCTCAAGATATTCCTGCCGAAGGGAGCCGCAGCTTCCCGGTGCAAGGACCGACGGTTGCTATCCTGCTGGCGACGGACGACAAGGGCCACACGGTCCAGAAGAAGAAGGTCATTCAGATCCAGGCGGCAGTTCCCACACCCGACCCGAGCGCCTCTCCGCCGCCGGACGGCACGAATGCCGGGGGCCAGCGCTAACCGATGCCCCGCGCCCTGTTATCGGTAACGGACAAGACAGGACTCCTCGATTTTGCACGGGGACTTGTCGACCGCGGCTACGAATTGCTCTCGACGGGAGGCACGGCTAAGGCACTACGGCAAGGTGGCCTTTCGGTACAAGACGTCAGCTCCGTCACCGGCTTCCCGGAGATTCTTGATGGTCGGGTCAAGACGCTCCATCCTTTGATTCACGGCGGCCTTCTGGGGGATGTGCGATTGGAAAGCCATCGGGCACAGATGGCGGAACACGGGATTGCGCCGATCTCCGTGGTATGCGTGAACCTCTACGCCTTCGAGCAGACCGTCACGGGCGAGCACACCCGGGATGAAGCTATCGAGTCGATCGATATAGGCGGTCCGGCGATGCTTCGCGCGGCGGCGAAGAACCACGCCAACGTCTGGGTTGTCGTCGACCCCGCCGACTATTTAGTGGTCATGGCCGACTTGGCCAGTGGCTCGCTAAAGGGTGAATTGGCGTCCAAGGCGTTCCGTCACACCGCCTACTACGACTCGATGGTGTCGCGATATCTGACCGGCGAAGACTGGCCGGACGCGGAGACTCTCACCTTCGGTTTCCGGCGCCGCGAGAAGTTTCGGTACGGCGAAAATCCCCACCAGGCCGGGGCTCTCTATCTCGATCCTCTGGGCCAGCAGGGTCTTTCCCGAGCCCGCCAGCTCTGGGGATTGGAGATGGGTTACAACAACTGGAACGACGCCAACGGCGCGTGGGAGCTCGTCGCCGACTTGCCTACTCCCGCCTGCGCGATCACCAAGCATGGCAATCCCTGCGGCGCGGCGGTCGCCGCGACGTTCGGCGACTCCTTCCGGCTAGCGCGAGATGCCGACCCGATTTCCGCCTTCGGCGGAGTCGTCGCCATTAACGGACTCCTCGATATCGAGGCCGCGGGGGCCATGGTCGAGAAGGGAAATAAGCTCGATGTGATCATCGCGACATCGTTTTCACCGGAAGCGCTAGCTATGTTCCACGAACGAAAAGGGTGGGGTCAGGACGTTCGATTGCTGGAAGCGCCTCTTCCACCTCCGTTGAAGACGCTCACCGTTAGGACGATTCGCGGAGGAGCGCTCATCCAGGAGAGCGACGAAGATCCCTCGACCGAGTGGAGGGTGGTAACAGAGAAAGCCCCGTCGGAGGATCAGATGGAAGGTTTGCGCTTTCTGTGGAAGGTCATCCCGCACGTCAAGTCGAACGCGATCGTGGTGGGAAGCAATGGTCTTTTGCTCGGTGTGGGCGCGGGCCAAATGAATCGAGTTCAATCGGTGCGCCTCGCGCTCGAACAGGCTGGTGACAAGCGCCGAGGCGCTTGTCTCGCCAGCGATGCGTTCTTCCCGTTCCCCGACTCCGTCGAAGCCGCTACAGCCGCCGGTATTAGCGCCATCGTTCAGCCTGGGGGAAGCAGAAAGGATTCCGATGTGATCGCCAAGGCGAACGAATTAGGAGTCGCGATGGTCTTCACGGGTGTCCGTCACTTCCTGCATTAAACGAGGTTGTAACCGCAGACCGGACAAAGTGCGTCTACAATAACGATACGACCGCCATGAAAAACCAGAATGACATCATCGTCGCCGCGATCGCCTTCGTGGTCCTGCTGATCGTAGTCGCCGTCTCCTTCTTTACGAAGAGAGATCCGGTGATCCCAGCTGCTCCTGAGGTAATAGACACCAAGATGCCGGCATTACCGGTGGGCGACGTCGTTATGGCGAATTCTCTGCCGGGGGGCCAAAGCAACGGTGGAGGCAGTGGCGCCGGACCGGCGGCTCCAGGCGGCGGACGTTCGGTTACTGGCGATTCGATCGCGCCTCCGGGTGGAGCGGGGCGAGGTGGCGGCGCTGGATTCCGCGGTCCGGTTGGCGCAGGCGGCTAGGCGCACCGAACCAGTACACTGTGGACTCTACAAGGAGTCCTGCCGAATGCCCACCCCCGCCGTCCTCAACGTGGGTTTCTATAACTATGTCCTGACCGAGAAGGTCGTTGCCCTCGTCAGCAGCGAGTCCGCGCCCATGCGCAGGCTTGTGCAATCGCTTCGTAAGGAGGGAACGCTCATCGACGCTACCCAGGGGCGTCGTACGAAATCGATCATCTTTACGAATGGGCCAGCCGTGATCCTATCCGCAATTTCCCAAGAGACGTTGGCGAAGAGACTGAGCAGCGGAGACGTCGTGACGGATGAGGAATAGCATCTCCCGGCACTCCATGTTCTCTGGCCTGGTCAGCCGATTCACTCGTGACATCGGCATCGATCTCGGCACCGCCAATACCCTTGTCCACGTGGGCGGCCGCGGAGTCGTGCTACGGGAGCCCAGCGTCGTCGCC
>JBBSFL010000250.1:0-4403 GCA_038238735.1 Fimbriimonadales bacterium
CCGGTCGATCGCTCGTGCCAATACTGCGAGCTGAACAGGTTGCGAAAACCGCCGAATTTATCGCGCGCCCAGTACAGCCCGCCGCCAACAAACAGAATGACGCTGCCGAGAATGATCGCTAATTGAAGACGCTTCGTATCTTTGCTATCCATACAAGCCGTACGCTTTCGCTAGTGTGGCACAGGTTCAACTCGGAACCGACGAGCCTAGGTCGAAATGCCAAGACAGGAGCCGTTGGCTCCTGTCAAGAATAACATCGGACGAAAAAGGGAGTTCCCTTACTTGCCCTTGTTCATCTGGTTGCCGTAGCGGCGCATAAACTTCTCGACGCGGCCGGCGGTGTCGACCAGGCGCTTTTGGCCTGTGTAGAACGGATGAGTGAACGCGGAGATTTCCACGCTGACCACGTAGTGATCGACGCCATCGACGTTTCGCGTCGTGTTCGTCTTCGAGGTGGAGATCCCTGTCCACTGATGCTCGCCGTCCACAAACAGCACCGGATAGACCTTGGGGTGAATCGCTTCTTTCATTTCGAATCCTTGCGGCATAGAGTATGGCACGTCGCAGGTCGCCCGTTCAAGGGCGGGGCACTTCGCCTTATTCGCCAAGATTCGGGTTCATCTTGACGGATTCGGCAGTATACAGAGGATATGCGTTTCGCTTATGTTCTTTCGTTTGCCGCCTTCGCCGCTCTGGCAACGGCCGACGAGGCCTACCTTGGACTCTACATCGGGGGCAAGAAGATCGGATACACGACCTACAAGGGGACCAGCGAGAAACTGAACGGGGTCCTGCTTAGGCGATCCGACTCCAAGATGCTCATGAGCACCGTGATGATGGGCTCCGACCTCAAGATGATCATGGATTCGACATCGTGGAGCACCCTCGAGGGCCACCCGGTAAAAATGATTTTCCGAATCGAGAGTGGCGGTCGCGTCCAGAACATCGACGCCCAGTTCGACAAGACGAATGCCAAGCTCGTCATCGACAATTCCGGCGAGATCGTCCGCTCCACCATCCCGCTGCCCACGGGTGCGCCGATCGTGGACGACGCCCTCGGAGCCTTCCTAATCGACGGGATCAAGCCGGGAGCCAAGCGAGATTTCTACGTGCTCGATCCGACCACGGCTTCGTTCATCAAGAACAGCGCCGAGGTCAACGGGCCGTCTCCCATGACGATCAACGGAAAGACTTCGACGGCAACCCTCGTCACGATCCACGACCCAAGAGCCGACACGAGAGTTTTTCTAAACGCCAAAGGCGACTTTCTCAAAGGAGAGGGTCCGATGGGGATCGAGATGATCCCCGAAAGTAAGGAATCAGCTCTGAATATGACCGGCACCGGAGAAGGCATCAAGTTAGACATTGCCGAGAGTACGAGCATTAAGCCAGATTCGCCCCTCAAGGACCCAGGGGGCCTTAAATCGCTAACCGTCCGCATTCAGGGAAGGGATCTCGCCTCGATCCCTAGCGACAGCTACCAAACCGTCAAGGGAAAAGCCGACGATTGGACCCTCGCCATCCACCCGCCCACCTGGGCCAAAGCGAAAAACTCGCCGCTCTCGGAGCTTCGCACAAACGCACCTGCCTGGCTAAAGCCGAGCCTCCACGTGAACTCCGACAAGGCGCAATGGCATACAGTTCTGCGCCCCGTCCTTGCCAACAAGCAAGGGCTCAAAGCGACCGCCACGGCTATCCACGACTTCGTCTACCACAGAATGAAGCCCAACGCCGGAATCGGAGTTCTCCGAGACGCGACGGAAGTCTACAAGACCAAAGAGGGAGTCTGTCGGGACTATGCGGTGCTTACCGCGACCCTAATGCGCGCCGCCGGAGTGCCGGCTCGGCTCGCGAGCGGACTCGTGTCCTGGGATGGCACATTCTACTACCACGCTTGGGTGGAGGTTTGGGACGGTAAAGGCTGGTACCCTATCGATTCGACATCTCCGGACATGCAGGTCAGCGCCGCCCACATAAAGCTGTCCCAGGGGAACGTCGAGCAGGCCTTCTCGTTCCCCTTTCTGGGGCGCGTGAAGATGCACGTACTCGACGCGAAGCGATGAAGGGAGATGCGGATGGCGGAATCCAAAGGCAAGAAATCGCTAAGGGCGGATATTCGAGAGCGCGGGGTTTTTCGTATCATCGCGTTCCTCGGGTTTGCGGTGCTCGGCGGTTGGATGCTAGCCCCCTCGGCGCCCTTTATCACCAGTCAGATCCAGCACCTAATTCGGGGTCCTGTCACGGAATCCCCGATCAGCCCGTTTAACTACATCCCGTTCGCGGTACTCGGCGGCGTTCTCGGTGCCTTCACCGCAGCAGTCCTCTTCGGCATCTTCGAGCGGGCCGCCAAGCGGTGGGACCGGATGGACACCGGCAATAAGGTGTCGTTCCTGGTCGCCATTTTCTTCGGAATCCTCGCTTCCCTACCGTTCGTCGTGCTGCTGCAGGCGCTGCAGGTCAACACCGTTTCCATCTCGCTCATCCTTTTCGGTCTCGCCCTCGGATTCTCGGCGCTTTCCGCTTACGCACTCCGCTCGGTCGACGAGATCCTTCCTTGGTCCAAGTCTCGCGGGAAGGGTAAGCGAAGCGGAATAAAGATTCTCGACACTAACGTGATCATCGACGGCCGCATCTACGACGTCGTCCGCAACGGCTTCCTCGAAGGCGAAATGTACGTGCCCGGGTTCGTGCTGGACGAGCTCCAGTACATCGCCGATAGCCACGACCCCATGCGGCGTCAGCGCGGCAAACGAGGCCTCGACGTTCTTCGCCACATGCAGGGAGATTTCCCTCTCGAAGTTAGAATCTACGACCGCTTGGCGCCCGACGCGACCGAGGCTGTCGATGCCCGGCTCGTCCGCCTGGCCCGCGCCCTTGGAGGCGATCTCGTCACCAACGACCATAACCTAAACCAGGTCGCGAAGCTACAAGAAGTTAAGGTTTTGAACCTAAACGACTTGGCCCTGTCTCTACGGCCCAATGTGCTTCCGGGCGAGAAGCTCTGCCTAACCGTCATACGCGAGGGCAGCCAACCGGGCCAAGGCATCGGATACCTCGACGATGGCACGATGGTGGTCGTCGAGAACGGCCGCGGTCACATCTCCGAGACCCTCGACGTCAATGTCACCCAGGTCATCCAGACCGAGCGCGGCAAGATGATCTTCGCCGAAGTGGAACCTCACGAAGAAGATCCTCAGACTCGCCGCCGCCCCGCCGGCCCCCGCAGGGCCTAATGGTCGTCGTCGCCCTCCTGGCCGCCGGCTCTGGCAGTCGATTTGGATCGGACAAGGTTCACGAGCAACTTGGTGGAAAGCCAGTGTGGATGCATGCCTACCTTCGCTTTCACGATCATCCCGAGATCGACTCCGTTCTCATCGTATCCTCACGAGATCAAGTGGGCTCGATCAAGGCGATCCTTCCGGAAGCAAGGGTTATCGCGGGCGGCAACACCCGTCAAGCGAGCGCCCATTTCGCATTCGAATCGGCTCCTCAAGAAACTCAAATCCTGATGTTTCACGACGCGGCCCGCCCTTTCCCGAGCAATGAGCTGATCTCCGAGGTTCTTGCCGCGACCCGCCGTTCGGGCGCGGCAGCCCCCGCTTTAGAGGTCACGGACACGATCCGCCAGAAGACGTCAGAGGGGCACCGACTTCTGGATAGACGTCGACTGGTCGCGATGCAGACACCACAGGCTGCGCGCCTCGAACTGTGGCAGCAGGCTTTCCGCCAGGTTTCCTCGGATAACACCGACGATCTCGCCCTCCTCGAACAGATCGGCGTCACCCCCGAAATCGTCCCGGGCGATCCCGCGAACTTCAAGATCACCTTCCCACTCGATCTTCAACGTGCCGAAGCTATGCTTGGAGGAATGGAGACGAGGACGGGAATTGGGTACGACGTGCACCGGTTCTCCGACGATCCCTCGCGACCTCTCATGCTCGGCGGCGTCCACTTCCCTGCCCAGCGGGCCCTTGAAGGGCACTCAGACGCCGACGTACTCATCCACGCGGCCGTGGACGCCCTCCTTGGCGCGGCGGGCTTGGGCGACATAGGCCAGCACTTTCCACCTTCCGATCCCCAATGGCGCAACGAACCTTCGTCCACCTTTCTAACTCATGCCGCCAGCCTGCTTCGAGACCACGGATGGAAGATCGTAAATGTTGACATCGCTGCTATCGCAGAGGAACCGAAGATCATGCCCCGCAGTGCTGAGATTAGGGCGACGCTTGCGCGATGCTTGGGTGTCGAGGCCGAGAGAGTGAGCGTCAAGGCTACGACGAACGAAGGAATGGGCTCAATCGGCCGTGGGGCAGGCATCGCCGCCGTCGCCACCGGGGCCCCTTAGTGCGAGGCCTTGGAGTGGTGGGTGGCGTGGGTGCGACCACAGGGCCATCGGGGTTGTC
>JBBSFL010000251.1:0-4399 GCA_038238735.1 Fimbriimonadales bacterium
ACCACGATCTCCGCTCTAATTTCGCTGAGCAGGGTTGCTCGATACGCCGTAATTTCGTCTCGCCGCCGGTCTACCAGAGCATTCAATTGGCCCGCGAGGTGGCGGATGCTTTCCATGTAGCCCTTCCCAGTGCCCTGCCTGACCGTATCGATCGCAGCGGAAAAATTTCCGGACTGCGCAAGCCGAATCGTCCTCTCCAATTCATCCACCTTCGACTTTGCTACTTCCCGAAGCTGACCGTAGAGATCGCGAGAAGCTGAGTTGGTCGTTAGAAAGACTCCCGGCGATTTAAGGGAGCCTTCGAGTCTGTCCAGAGCGCGATGGTAGGGGTTCAAATAAGTATCGTCCTGAGTAAGGAGAAACCCACGCTGCCCTGTCTCCGCGTCCGTCAAGAGCTGCAAAACTTCATCGACCTTCTCCACGCCCTCCCCGGTTTCAGCGAAACTTTGATACGTGCGCTGAAGCGCCGTAATGCTCTGCGTCACGGAAATGGCGCTAGAGATAAACAGAATCATCAAGGCGAAGAACGCGACCGTGGACGCCAACTGCCATCGCGTGATTGAGTCTGGAGCTCGCGTGGCAGGTTTCTTGAGTTCCATCGACTTGTGGAGCAGTCTACGCAATCAATTTGCTATCCAGCAGGGCGTGACGCCATCCTCGCACGCTGACTCGGCACTCTGGAGCGCGAAGCGCGAACAGGAAGCGTTCTAAGACAAGCGCGCCAAGGTGAATTGTTCGCTCGCGCCCTCTTTCCATGCCGGGTACATTCGCTCGCTGGTAGTCCGTCATCGCGGAGAGCGTTCCCACGTGGCGGCTGACCTCTTCGTAATCCAAAACCGCGCCGTGAACATGGTCCGGCTGCCACGTCAACAGCCGGTCGCGGATGCTGACCAGGTTCGTCCCCGTCGCTCCGAGCACAACGACCTGCCCGTGCTCGTGGGGGCGGTAGCAGAGGCCGATCGCATCGTCGATCTCCCGACAGGCTTTGAGGAGCGCGAGCGAGTCTGGTGACTCTTCCCTCAGCGGCCCGCCGCGCAGGGCAAGCGTTCCGATCGGAAAACTTCGGCGAAAGCGGAGATTCCAATCTGAATCCTCTCGATCTGCGGTGACGAGCTCGGTGCTGTGCCCGCCAGGATCGATGATCGAGATACGGTTCGCTGCGTTCAGCGTGGGATCGTCGGCCACCGATCGAAACCCTAGCTCCGCCTCGTCTTCGCCGGAGAGTACGATCGCCGGCGTCCCCTGAGCCCTTGCCCGTTCGAGAAATACTGCCGTGTTCGACGCGATCCGCGCGGCCATCGTAGCCGCGGCGACAATGGAGATTGCGCCGGCGGCACTTGCCTTGTCGAAGAAATCCTTTAGGGCGACGAGGGTCCGCACCGTAGCCGCCTCACCAAGCAAACCGGTCTCCTTCGTTCCCTCTCCAAGAGCCGTGACTGCCGTGTCTTCGTACACAGGCTGCCAGCCTTTCTCTCCCTGCTCGGCAACGAGCAAGAGGACGGAGTTGGAGCCAATATCGATCACTGCCCGTCGCATCCCTTCGAGTCTACTGATTGCTGGCTTTGGGGAGCAGTCCGGCAGCCTTCTTCACACTCAATGAGTTGGCCGTTCCGAAGGATGGACTTTGACCGTTCCATTTTTCACCTACTTAGAGTTGACACGGGCGGCGTCACTCCGGTGGGCCAGGTGGTCACAACCCGCAACGCTGGGTTGTTTCAATTGCGGAATTCACCTCAGAAACGCGAGAATTACGAGAATTTCAAGAAAGCGTAAGAAATGCGAGAAACATGAGAATTAGAGCCGATCCAGCCGAAGCGCGGCCTCGAGACGCCCACCTTTAAGTGGATTTGCGTCTACCATAAGGAGGTAAAATAGTTCGATGCCACAGGATAAGATCGTCGTCGTCGGCGCTCGTGAAAACAACCTGAAAAACGTGACGGTCGAGATTCCTCGCGACAAGCTGGTGGTGATTACCGGGCTGTCCGGCTCGGGCAAGTCTTCTTTGGCCTTCGACACAATTTACGCCGAAGGTCAGCGAAGGTACGTCGAGTCACTCAGCGCGTACGCACGCCAGTTCCTGGGCCAGATGGACAAGCCCGATGTCGACCATATCGACGGGCTCTCGCCAGCGGTTTCGATCGACCAGAAGAGCGCGAGCAAGAACCCTCGCTCCACGGTAGGGACGGTTACGGAGATTTACGACTACCTGCGAATCCTCTTCGCCCGCGCGGGTGTGCCGTACTGCATCAACGGGCACGGGGCGATCGAGCGGCAGTCGACCGATCAGATCGTCGACATCGCCAAGTCTCTGCCGGAGGGCACCAAGATGCAGATTCTCGCACCGACGGTTCGCGGGCGCAAGGGCGAGTACAAGAAGGAGCTCCAGGATATCAATCGCGCCGGCTACGTGCGTGTGCGGGTGGACGGTGTGATGTACGAGGTCACCGACGACATCCCGATGGACCGCTACAAGCAGCACACGATCGAAGTCGTGGTGGACCGGCTCGTGGTGAAGGAGGGTCTGGAACGGCGGCTCACCGACTCGATCGAGGCCGCGCTCAAGATGGGCGGAGGCTTGGTGACACTCTCCCTGGAAGCGCCGGAGGGAGTCGAGCTGCCGGAGATCGTTCAGCGGATGCTGGAGCAACAGCGAGAAATCACGCCGCTGTCGGAGCGCGGCGAGGCACGGGATTCGACCGACTTACTTTTCTCGGAGGCGTATTCCTGCCCTGTGTGCGGTTATTCGCTGCCGGAGTTGGAGCCGAGGCTGTTCTCCTTCAATTCGCCCTACGGGGCGTGCCCCGAGTGCACGGGGCTTGGGACGAAAACAGAGTTCGATCCCGACCTCGTGTGTCCGGACCGAAACAAATCGTTGCGTTCGGGAGCGATCCTGCCATTCGTCTACAAGTCGGGCGAAGTGAAAGACTGGTGGCCGGAGATGCTGGACGCGGTCGGCAAGGTCGTTGGCTTCGATGCGTCGAAGCCGGTGAAAGATATTCCGGAAGAGGGCATGAAGGCGGTCTGGTACGGCCTGCCCGATCCAATCTCGGTGCGAATGCGCTACAGCCGGAGCGAACGCACGTTTAAAACCGAGTGGCGGGGCGTGCTGAAGTCACTGCGAAAGCGCTATGAGGAGACGGAGAGCGAGTGGGTTAAGGGCGACCTTGAGCAATACATGTCGACGAAGCCTTGCCCAGTCTGTAAGGGCAAGCGCCTGAAGCCGGAGGCGCTCAGCGTAAAGGTCGCGAACCGCGATATGTCCGACCTGACAACGATGGCGATCGAGGACGCTTTCGAGTTCTTCAAAGCACTTCCGAAGAAGCTCAACAAGCGCCAGGTCGCGATCGGCGAACGCGCGATCAAAGAAGTCGGGGAGCGGCTACGCTTCTTGCAGGATGTGGGGCTTGGTTATCTAACGTTGGATCGCAACGCCCGAACTTTGGCGGGAGGGGAGGCGCAGCGGATTCGCCTCGCGACGCAGATCGGCTCAGGGCTGATGGGGTGTCTGTACATCCTGGACGAGCCCTCGATCGGACTGCATCAGCGCGACAACCGACGTCTGATCGAGACGCTAGTGAAGCTGCGCGATCTTGGCAATACGGTATTGGTCGTCGAGCACGACGAAGAGACGATGCTCTCGGCGGACTGGCTCATGGAACTCGGTCCCGGCGCCGGCGAGCATGGTGGGCGGATCGTGGCGGAGGGGACTGTAGCGGACTTTCTGAGGAGCGATGCGGTGACCGCAAAATATCTACGCGGCGAGATGGAGATCGAGATTCCGAAAGTTCGTCGAGTCCCCCGAACGCCCGATCCCCTCGCTTCTAAACGGACTTCCAGCGTGCCCAAGCATGTTGTTAAAAAGGCTCCCTCTACGCGCACGAAGCTCAAGGCGTAGAGGTCGTCTAAACCAAGGCGTCGCAGAAAGATTGCAAATTTGGGTCTTCATTGATAAGCTTGCCATGAGGTGGCAGAGCTTCCTGAAGATCGCAAGCGCCAAATCCGCGAGGAGGAAGAGGCGCGGGCTCCGAGCGGAAGCAGAATATCGAGAGGTGTGCGAAGAGAGTTCTATCCGGTCATCGTGGGGACCGATGCAGATGCCAAGAAGGAGGCGGACTTGCTTGCCTCGAATAGGGGGGGCAAAGTTACGACTTCGGAGGACTATGGCGGCGTGGCGGACAAGATGATCGATGCTGTCAAGAATGCAATGAAGGACGATCCCGCTCCGTCCCAGGGACTTTCGCGGGAGGGACTCATTCAACTTCTAATTGGGTTGGGGGCAGGCGCATTCCTACTTGGGATCGTCGCTTATTGCGTAAGCGTGGGTTTTCGCCGCCGCTATGCACGCTTTCAAGCCAAATGAGATTGGAAGCTCGTCTCTACTACTGCAAGTAAATTCACG
>JBBSFL010000252.1:0-4395 GCA_038238735.1 Fimbriimonadales bacterium
AGCCTCGACAACCTTCGACCACTCGTCCTCCGCCTTCGCTCCACGGCCCGCTCCGATATTCGGGGAGCAAAGCACGACCGCCTCGTCCATAGCGGCGCGGGCAGCGCTGAGAGACTGGTCCCGGACGCTCTTCCAAGGCTCGGTTGTCGACTTGGCCTCCCACGAGGCGCTGCCCAAAACGGCCTCGACGCGCTCGAGCTGCATGGCGCAAGCTTCCAATATCTGGCCCGCCACCGGATCGATGTCCTTTTGGATTCGCTGCTTGCCCATGTTGCCGATCTGCTTGTAGAGATCGTGAACCTCGACCGCCATCTTCTCATCCGCGGTCCGAGGCGCGCGAACGGCGCGGTCGAGGGAAGAGACCACCGACCCCACGATCGAAGCCGCAAGGATAAAAGCCCCCAGCGCATAGAGCCAACCCCAATGCAGATCGACAAACCATCCGGCCCCAACGGCGGAAACGAACGTAGCCAAACCGCCGAAGTCGCGCAGCGTCTTACCGCGAGAAATCGGCTCAACGGAGCCGCGCTTCTTCGCATAGGCCCTCAGAATCGGAAGGTCGCGGCGCTCTTTGGCCATCTTTGCCTATTGTGAATCAATAACCCGCCGGCTAGGACCCCGCAAGACCGAGTCGAATGGCATCTTCCCGGAACGCTTCCAACAGATTGCCGATGTGATCCTCGAGTTCGAGGCCGATCGCCTCGCAGCCCCCGTAGACTTCGTCCCGGTGAACGCCGGCCGCAAAGGCGGGCGTCTTCAACTTCTTCATAACGCTCTTGACTTCGACTTCGGCGACGTTCTTCGTCGGCCGAACCCAAGTCACCGCCACGATGAATCCGCTCAATTCATCGCAGGCGTACAGATATTTCTCCATCGCACTCTCGCGGCTGATCTCAAGCGCCTCGTTGTGCGAACCGATCGCCCGAATCACCGTTGGATCCCAGCCTTCCGACTCCAGGAGCCCCATACCCCAGGCCGGATGGTCGGTCGGATGCTCCTCGTAGTCGAAGTCGTGGAGCAAGCCCACGATTCCCCACGTCTCGACGTCCTCGCCCAGCTTCTTGGCGTACCACCGCATCGCGGACTCGACGCAGCGGCTGTGGCGCAGGAGCGTTTCGGACTTGGTGTGTTGAACCAGAAGGCTTTCGGCGGCGGGACGATCGTGCACATCCTATTTTGCCCTCCGGCTTACGGGTATCTTTCTCGCGATGCGCTATTGGGCGGCCGCTTTCGCGCTTGTGGCCGCTACCCTCGCCGGCGCGGCGCCGCCCCCCGGTCGCGTGCTCCTCGTCCCGCTCGATAGTCGCCCCGCGGCGGGCCAATTCGCTTATATGATGGGCCGAATGGCGTCGGTCGACGTCAAGCTTCCGCCCTATGGCAGCCTGGGCCGTTTCACCTCTCCCGGTTCGCCGGCCGCGATCTTGGACTGGCTCGAAACTCAGGATTACCGAACCGTAGATGCGGTCGTCGTGAGCACCGACATGATCGCCTACGGTGGCTTGATCGCCTCTCGAATAGACGACACATCGAAGTCGCAAGCCTTCTACCGACTTCAGCGCTTGGCCGCCATCCGCCGCCGGCATCCTGGCGTCCGATTCTATCTTTTCACCGCTATCATGCGCCTCGCCCCTACCGCCACCCGCGCGACCGCAGGATGGCGTCTGAACCTCGCCAAGTACGAGGAGATGCGCGACATGTACGCGCGAACCGGCAGCAAAGCGGCCCAACAATCCGTCCAGGGCCTCCAAGCAAAGCTCCCATCCACCGAGATCGCTCGCTACGAAACCGCCCGCGCCCGTAACTACGAAGTCGAGCACCAGTTGCTCATCATGATGGGCCACGGCGACTTCGATTACCTCCTCTTTGGCCAAGACGACGCCAAGCCTTACGGCCCCCACGTTCAAGAAACGATCTATCTGAAAAAGACCGCCGAGCACCTCCAAGTCGAGGAGAAGGTCTCCTTCGCCGAAGGTATCGACCAGCAGGCGAACATTCTCCTCAGCCGTGCCCTACTCGCCAAAAACAACTGGTCCCCCACGATTCGCATCGTTTGGAGCGACGAAGACGGCAAAGACAAGATTGCCCCGTATGAGACAAAGCCCCTCATCGAAAGCTTGCGGGGCCAGATCTCGACAAGCGGAGCCCGCCTCGCCGCCGAAGGGGGCGAATACGACTTCACGCTCTACGTAAACGTCCCCGCCCGCCGCGAAGAACCGTTCCGGGAATTCGTCCAGAACCTCACCTCTGAGGTCGACCAGGGCTTTCCAGTCGGCGTGGCCGACGTCGACATTGGCAAAGACGGCACCGCCGATCCCGAGCTTTTCGCCGCCCTCTACGATCAAGGTCGAATGCCCAAACTCCTCGCTTACGCAGGATGGAACACCGCCGGCAACACCCTAGGCACTACCATCCCTGCATCAAATATCTATCTTTTAGCGAGAAAACTTAATCAAAACCCGCTGCAAAGAGAGATCGCCCAACGCGAATTTCTGCTCCACCGCTTCGTGAACGACTACGCCTATCATAAGTTCACGCGCCCGAAAGCCTACGCCCTGATCGACGCCAGCCCCAGGGCCAGCCGCGAAGAAACGTACGGCGAAGCGTTCCAAGAGATCGACCAGTTCGTCCGAAGCGACCTTGCCCAGTACCTCCAAGAATTCTGGACGCAAGACTTCGAGGGCAAGCGCTTCTTCGCCGGTCAAAAGGAGTACCAGCTCACCGCCCTCACCGACCAGCGGGTCTTCCTGCCTTGGCCCCGAGCCTACGAAGTCCGGCTAGAATTCCGAATCCGGGCCGAACCGGTCACCACTCACAACTAGCGGCAAACTAACGCAGCTCCTGCAGAGCCGATTGCCGCTCCGCCCGCGAGTAACTTTTCCGCAATTCCGCGCTAAGGCGAGCCACCAATTCGATCGCCAGATTCACCGGACGATCCCCATGCGGAGGCCGCTCCACCAAAGTACAAATCGGTCCGGAAGGCCCGAAGCAGATTAGGTCCGCCGAGTAATAAACCTCCGCGTATCCGTTGCAAACCAGCTGCCCCGAGATCAGCAGGTCGGGCGAATCGGCGGAATCCGGCCAAGCCGCCACCAAGCCCTCCGCCGCCGCACGAGTCAAGTCCGTCAGCTCAGCCACGTCGCATCGCAACAGCTGCTCCTTCAACAAGCCCGAGAACACCGGATGCGCCAAATCCTGCTCGATCGCAAGCCCAAACCGAAGTGCCCGAAGCGGACTCTCATCCACCAAAACCAAAGGGGCCTCGGCCTGACCCGAGGAAGGACCCGAGGCAACCGGCACCTCCAAAGCCCGCAAACGAATTGCCAAAGCTGCGACCCCTAAGAGAGCCAATACGGAAACCACAAGTGCGACGACGGCAAGCATAAGACTAGACAGCCGACGGAGCAGAAGGGGCCGCGCCATTAGCAGCCAGAGCCGCCTTCTCATCGGTCGCCCCCATGCTCGCCATGATCTTCTTCAGGAACGCCTTCGCCTCGGGACCCATCTCGTCCTCCTTCCCGCCCGCGTCGTCGCGAACGTCCGTCAGACCGAGCTTATCCGTCAAGAGCAAGGTCAGCATATGGGTCAGCATGTTGTCCCCGCCGCCCTCGCCGTTCCCGTTCGAACCCATCGTCACCACGCTGTGCGGCACTAGCGGATGCTTCGTATCCTTCAAGGCGTCCGCGAGCTGCCCGATCATCTTCTGCTTCACCATCAAGCCCGACGAACCGTAAGCCTTCCGAACCTCGCGGATACCCAGCGCCTCTGCGATCTGGATCCGCGCCTTGCTCTCCGCCTCGGCGCTCGCCAGCAAAGTGATCCGCTCCGAATCTGCCTTCGCCCGCAAAACCGTCTGCCGCGAATCGGCCTCCGCCCGAAGCACGATCTGCCGCGCGTCTGCCTCTGCGATCGTGATGTTCCGCAGCGCGTCCTTCTCCGCCCTCTGCGCCGAGGCGTCCGCCTGGTTCACCTCGATGTCGATCTGCACCTTCGAGTCGGTCAGGTCCGTTTGCCGGCTCGCAATCGCCTTCGCCTCGTTCAAGCTCCGGAGACCCGCCTGAGCCTCCTCTTGCTTCTTGTAGGTCTCGCTCTGCTCCACCGCGACCTGCCGCTCCCGCAGCTGGTTCAAAATCGTCTCGATCTGAGCATCCCCGGTCCGAGAGTGCGGAGTGCCGATCAAGACCTCCTGTAGGCCCAGGTCGTAGTCCGCGAAGCGAATCTTCATGTCCTTCGTCGCCACTGCCTGGATGTCGCTGCGCTCCTGGATTAGCTCGATCAGCGTCCGCTGCTGGCCCTGATTCTTAAAGTAGCTCGAAACCAGCGGGTCCAAGCTCTGCTCGATCAAATTCTTGACGCTGCCGAACCGCTGGATCACGTGAGGCGCTTTCATGTAGTCTA
>JBBSFL010000253.1:0-4364 GCA_038238735.1 Fimbriimonadales bacterium
ATGCAAGGCGCGCCCTTCAAGAACGCACGCCCTAAAGGCACGATCTTCTAAGTCAAAGGTGCAGAGTGCTGGGTATAGGACGCAGGGTGCTTGGCATGGGATGGTTCATTCAATTGCTCATGATCGTCAACTCCCAGCGATCGCTCGGCCTCTGCACCATGCACCCTGCACCTGCTCCCTAGCCCGGACCGAGTAAACTCCGGAAGTAAGAAACGCCCGCAGGGGGAGCCGGAAGGCTGAGAGTCGCACAAGCGAGACCCCTTGAACCTGATCCGGCTAATACCGGTGGAGGGATTGCGGTGAGGCAGCCTCTAATCGAGTCGCCGCACGCACCCAGCGTCGGCGATTCTTGCAAATGGAGGTCAAAAATGCCCGCTCGTCCCACGTCTTTACGCTCGCTGTCCTTACGATCCCGGTCCTCACGCTCCCCGTCCCAAAGCCCCTTGCCCTTGCCATCCAATTCCTCACGAATTCCCCGATTTCCAATCACCGATTACCGATTAACCAGCCCGCGGACGGCTTTCACTCTCATAGAGCTCCTGGTCGTCATCGCGATCATCGCGATCCTCGCCGCGATCCTGTTCCCCGTTTTCGCCCAGGCTAAGTTCGCCGCCAAGAAGACGGTCGACCTCAGCAATGCCAAGCAAATCGGAACCGCCAATAAGCTCTATTTGAGCGACAGCGACGACACGATGCCGATCTTCTACGCCTACAACAGCGACCCCTCGATCTACTCCCCCGCCGCCCACCATGGCACCGAGGTGCTTTTGCTGCCCTACACGAAGAACAAGGACCTCTTCAAGAGTCCGCTCGACAGCGGAAGCCCCTTCCTCGCTCAAGACCCCGGACCCAGCGCCCAAGGCGCTTCGACCTACTTCCAGGCCTACGGCACCTCCTACCGGTTTGGGCACTGTGTCTTTACTCAAGCCAAAGACGAGTCCAGCCAGAACAATGTGTTCTACACGAGCACCATCCCGGTCACCGAAACCGCAGTCGAGTTTCCTTCGGACACCCGCATGATCCGACTTGAAATGATGGGATTCTTCGACAAGTCGATCGACACTGGCTGTGCCCGCTACGGCTACGACTGCCCCGCCCCAAGTCAATACTTCCGAAACTGGGATCCCAGCGGCGGCACCGTCGTCTTCATCGACAGCCACGCCAAGCACATCAATGGCGCTGGCCAATTCGACTCCATCCGTGTGGATCCCAGCGGACACGCCTCTGGCGAGCCAACCACGGACCCGAACGCCTGGTCCGGCACCTGGTATTCGCTCTGTGACTAAGACGAACTTGCAATCGTGCGCGTTACGCGAGGTGCCGAAGAACAGAGGGGATTGTTTCGACAAGTCGGCAGAATTCCCAAACCCATGGCAAGCTCACAGTCCCTCCCCCTTCATCGCGACGGGAGAGGGGTCTGCACCCCTCCAACAAAGACCTGCTTTCCCATCACCCAGCAGAAACCACGAAGAATGAGATCGGGAAATGTGCGATTTATCTTTTGCGGATCGCCGCAAGAGGAGGCATCGATGCTCGTTCAGAATTCAAACGCTCCCTATCCCGCTCGCCAAATCCAACTCGAGGTGAGCGCCATTTGGGGAGACACCCACCGAGCGTCGACGGGTGTTGCCTGGAAAGGCAAGCGCATTCGACAGGAGGCGAAGGACGGCCATCCGGAGTGGCCACCGGGCTAGTTCCCTGGTTCTCGCCGGCCCACGCCGGCGTCTCTAAGCAGGAAGCCCGACCCCCAGTCGGGCTTTTTTCCGTAACCGCCTCAGGCAGCCAACCCGGCCGCGAACGATGCCAGTACATCCTCGAATTCGCCCACGGTCGAACAGCGGGTCAAGCGGTCGCGAACCCCGGATGCCCCGAACGCGCCTTTGATATACAGGGGAATCTGACCCCGCAAGGACCGGCAAGCTCGAAGCTCGGCAACCGCCCGATCCGGGTGGTCAGCCGCCTCCGCGTACGAGGCAACATCGCATTCGAGCGCGACCATCCGCCGAACGTGCTCCAGAGCCACATCGATCCGCTCGTCCAGCGAAGGCTCGGGCGGCGCCGCCTCGCCGGTTAGCCCCGCCCGAATACGCGCCAGGGCCCAAGGATTGGAGATCGCCGCCCGACCCACCATCACCCCGTCGCAACCTGTCTCATCCATCATCCGTCGGGCATCCTCGGGGGTTTTTACGTCGCCGTTCCCCACGAGAGGAATTGTGATCGCGTCACGAATCCGGCCGATCAAATTCCAATCCGCCTGACCCTCGAACCCTTGTTTGGCAAAGCGCGCGTGGAGGGTAAGCATCTGTGCTCCGGCGCCTTGAAACCGCCGGGCAAGATCGGGCGCCGCAAACAGTGAAAAATCCCAACCCGCTCGAACTTTCACGGTCACGGGAACCTTTACCGCCTGCACCACCGCCGAGACGATCTGCTCCGCTAGGATCGGGTCTTTCAAGAGGGCTGCGCCAGAGCCGGTCTTGCAGACCTTGGGCACCCAGCAGCCCATGTTGATGTCCACGAGGTCCGCGCCCATCTCTTCGGCGATCATTGCCGTCTCCGCCATCACCTCGGGGTCGCCGCCGAAAATCTGAATTCCAAGCGGCCGCTCGCCCGGATCGATCTGCATCTTGCGGAAGGTCTTCACAGCGCCGTAATGGATCGCCATCGCGCTGATGAACTCGGTGAACATCAGACTCGGCCCGCCGATCCTCTTCGCGATCAAGCGGAAGGGCAGGTTGGTCACATCCTCCATCGGCGCAAGCACCAAGGGCGGGTCGATGGTGTGGGGTCCGATTCGGAACATCCGCAGTTGGGAAGTGTACCGGCGGGCATACGAGCGCGGTCCTACCAGCGCGCAACGGCTGGCGCACTCAATGACCGCGAATTTTGCCGGGACCACATCGCGGGAACAGGGGTTATAGTAGAAGGGTCAATTGCATTTTGGAGAGGATGATGTCCAACTTTAGGTTTGCCGCTGCCTTCACTGGCTCGGTGCTGTTCACGGCTAGTTCGTTCGCCCTGATCAACGGCACTGCTCCCGAGACTTTTTACCAATACGTCGGTGTGATGAATGGCGGCTTCTGCGCCACGCCGATCTCCAGCACGTGGATCGTGACCGCGCGACACATCGCGCCGAGCGTGGGCACCATCTTCTCGAACACCGACGGCAACTTCACTATCGATCAGGTAGTTTTGCACCCCGACGCGGACTTCGCGCTAGCGCATGTCTCGACGACGATGTCGCATTTCTATCAGCTCGCCCAGAACGACATCACGAATTCCCTGAGCGCTCCTGGCACTGGCCCAACTGGCCCGATCGCCACCTTCATCGGCAACGGACCCACGGCTTCGGCAACCGCCACGGGCTGGGCTCCGGGCTCCAATGGCGGCACGATCCGCGAGTCCCATAACCGCATCGAGGGCCAGGACGACGTGAGCTTCACCAACTCGGCTCCCTTCTTCAAGGCTCTGATCTATGACCTGGACGGAAACAACGTTAGCGGCTTCGGCCCTTACGATCCGCTTTCCGACGAAGGAGGTCTCGTGGGAGGCGATTCGGGAGGATCGTGGTTCGTCACCGAAGGCGGCGTGCAAAAAGTCATTGCCGTGAGTTCGGGAGTTTATGACAACTTCGACAACACCGGATACGGGAGCGGAGTTACGGCAAGCACTCCCACCAACGATCCCGCCTACTACGACTACGGGGACGGTGGATTCGGCTGCGACTTAGCCGCCTACCAGCCATTTATCAATTCGACGATCAACGCCACGCCAGAGCCGGCAACTCTCGCTGCCCTTGGCTTGGGCGTCGTCGCATTGATGCGAAAGCGGCGTCGGTGAGGGGCTAGGACGCGGATTTCATCTTACGATTTCGGGTCGCCAACGGTCGTCATATAGGCGGGCGACAGGACGGCAGGGCCGACTGAAGACGGGCCGCCCAGATGCGGAATGGATTCCGCGCTCATTTTCGCCGGGCCTTGGGAGTCGAAATACTCGTTAATGCCGGAGGTGTCCCGGTCATAATTCAGCGGTGGCGAAGCGCACCCTTACCGTCGGCTTGATCGGCTACCAGTTCATGGGCAAGGCCCACTCGAATGCCTACAGGCAGGTTGGCCACTTCTTCGAACTACCCGCTGACGTCCGGATGAAAACTATCTGCGGCCGCAACGAGCCTGCGGTCGAGGAGGCTGCCCAAAAGCTCGGCTGGGAAGGCTATGCCACCGACTGGCGAGCCGTCCTTGAAGACCCGGAAATCGACATCGTCGACATCAGCACCCCGGGCGACTCGCATTGCGAAATCGCCGTCGCGGCCTCCCAAGCGGGCAAAGCCGTCTTCTGTGAAAAACCACTCGCCAACAACCTCGCCG
>JBBSFL010000254.1:0-4364 GCA_038238735.1 Fimbriimonadales bacterium
GGAACCGGGCTCGAATGCTCAATACTGCCCCCAAAAAAGAAGAAGGCGGAGACTGTTACATCCCCGCCTGATTGAGCTCAAGCTTTAATGGTGGGTTGTGCGACGGGTTTATATGATTGCTAGAAGCGTTCTTCTTTGCCGAACAATATGCCGCCAACTTCCTCAAAGCCTTTTCTGAGACTGCGTCCAAACCCTGGGGACTTGTGAGACACAAGGTCAGGATCGAATACGCTTCCTCTTCGCTGAGCTGCAACCCTTCCGTGTTACCGGTCGTCATGGTTGCCTCCTTTGCGCTAACAAGATATTAGACGCCGAATTCGCGAAATTCGCTGAACCGGTCCAGCGTTTTTCGCATTTCCTTAATATTTGCTAGGCTTGCCCAACTTTTGAGCCCTCCTGGCGCCGGAGCTCTCAATCTTGCAAGACCGGCCCGAGGGATGTGGTCGGGTTAAAGAACCCGGGTCAACCGAAGAATTTCGTCAAAGACTCGCTCAACGCACGCGCCGTAAAATTCACCAACGGGATGCTGCGGTCGTATTGCATCCGGGTCGGGCCGATCAGGGCAATTACGCCTGCCTCCCGGTCGCCCACGAAAAAACTGCTCCGAACGAGCGAAAACTGGTGGAGGTGGTGGCTCCGGTTTTCCTTTCCGATCTTGACGACTTGCGCCCCGAACTCGCCGGTCGGCGAGAGCGCGTCGTAGATTTCGCTCCCGCCCAGGAGGTTCTGAAACAGGTCCGAGATCGCGCCGACGTCGCGCTGGAACTCCGGCTTCGTGAAGATGAACTCCTCGCCTTCCACGACTAGCCGCCCTCGCGTCAATTCGCGAGCCATGGAACGTAAGCTCGTCCATAGCGTCGCCTGAAGTTTGTCGTACGGCAGATTGCTTCCGCTCGCCGGAGGCTTCGTCTTTGCCAAAGCCCCAAGGGACGTGCCGGCGAGCGCACCCGCCAGGCCTTCATTCGCCTTTCCGATGTCCTGAAGGGTCAACCCGACGGGCACCTCGATCACCCGATTCACCACGTGCCCGTTACTGAGCACGAGAACGAGGAGCGCTTGGATTGGGCCAAGTGCGCTGACAAGCGCGCTACGCACTACCGTGCCTTCGTTGCGGGCGATCGCCGCCACGCTGAGCAACTGGGTAAATCGCGACAGCACCCGCGCGGTTTCGCTCAACATCGACTGCAGCGCGTCACCCTCCGCAGCCACCGACCGCACATTCTGCTTCGTCTGAGCCTCGACGTCCCGCTCCAGCAACAGGCGGTCTACGTAGTAGCGGTAGCCCAGGTCGCTTGGAATCCGGCCCGCGCTCGTATGAGGCTGCTCAAGGTAGCCGAGCTCCGACATCTCCGCAAGCTCGTTGCGCACAGTCGCCGACTTGACGCCCAACTCGTACTTCGAAACGAGCAGTTCGCTGCCAACCGGCTCCGCACCCTCCACGTATTCGAGCACGACCGCTTCCAAAATCGATTGCTTTCTCGCGTCGAGATCCTTCATCCGCTCTCTCCATACGTTCTACCGCACGACTTCGCACCGTCAGGAAAATGGCGCCGACTGAATCCCAAGCCCTGTCTCACCCGTTAAAATGAAGGAGGATCGCGCGGGATCGCGCGCTCTTCCCGTGACCCAATGAAAACAAGAAACCTCCTCCTAGCCGGATTCCTTTGTGCGAGCGCGATCGGCGTCAGCCAAAACACGATCACTTTCGCCCCCCACTTCACCAGGGGCCTCGTCCTTCGCTACAAGATGGACATGAGCATGACAGGCGCGATGCCGATGACCATGCACATGGTTGTGACTGAGAGCGTCGTCAAGACCTATCCTAACGGAGATGCCGACCTCAGCGTCGTCACAAGCGATGGCACGTTCATCATGAACGGCCAATCTCGACCGATGCCCAAGACGCCCGCTCAAACGTCGCGCGTCGACAAGTTTGGCAAGCCGGTTGGTGGCAAGACCTCGCAGATGATGGGCTCGATGGGCTTCGACCCCACTTCGATGTCGTCCATGATGCCCCGCCGGCCGTTGCGCGCCGGCGAGACCGTGCCGATTCACACCGTCGGCAAGGGCGGTTCAAGAGTCGACGGAACCCTCAAGGTCGTTTCCATCAGCAATGGCGCGGCCAAACTGCTGATCAATTCGAGCGTCGTCATGGGCAAGCAGGGCACCATGAAGATGAACATGACCGCCACCGTCGGCACCGCCGATTCTCAGATGCGGAAGATGGACGGAGTCATGACCGGCCTGCCCGGCCAACCGAACAGTGTTATGCACATCACCATGGTGCGCATCTAACGGCGTGGAGCAAGGATCAATGAAAATAAAGTTACTTATCGCAACTCTTCTGATGGGGTCGATCGCCCTCGCGAGCGATCCGGTCTCCTTCCTTCGCAACTACAAGGCGGGGGACAAGGATGTGTACGGGGTCAACATCAAGATCGGAGCCTCGGTGGGGGAGATCGGTGTCACGATGACCTCCACTCAGACCGTGAAAAAGGTTTACGAGAACGGCGACGCCGACCTCGAGACCGCGATCAGCGACCTCTCGGTCGACGCCATGGGCCAGCACATCAAGCCTCCCCAGGGCGAGCCGACCACGAGTCGCGTGAACAAGTTCGGCATGCCCGTTGGCCCTGCTCCGGCCCCTGCCGGTGGCCATCGATCTCCTTTTGACATGGGCTTCATGAAGTACACAAACGTCATGGGGATGGATGCCATGGAGATCGGCAAGCCCGTCACCATCGACCAGACTGATCCGAACAACGCCAAGAGCCACGTCAAGGGCACCGCGACCTTGGTGAGCACGGAGAATGGCGTCTCCAAGATCACTTCTAGTTTGGACATCACCACTGAGCAGACCGGCGAGACGCCGATGCACATCGAATCCACCGTGCTCGTAGGGGCGGGTGGCAAGATGACTCGTACGGAAGCCAAGATCACTCACCTCCCGCCCACCGGAGGGATGCAGATCGACACCGTGGACCTCACCATGGAGCGAAAGAGCTAGTCTCTTCTCACTTGGCCCCGATCTCGCATCGGGGCTGAAACACTATGGACGATCTTGAAGCCGCCGGAGACCTACGCGTCCAAGTCGCGGCTGCCCTCGGCCGTGAATACTCCCGGGACCTCCGGCAGTTCCTTCCCTTCTTGGCGAAGATGCTTGAGGACGCAATGCCGGAAGAAACCCGAATCCTGACTCGGGGTTTCCTTAAGAAAGAGCTGAGCGGCATCGAGGTGCATCTAGCCTCCGACCGATACATCTTCGAAGACATCGCCCGCCGCGGCGTCGTCGCGAAGCGAGCCCATATCGTCCGAGGGATCGCACTCAAGACGGAAGAGCTTTCCATGGAGGAAGCAATCCTCGGCCTCGCCGAAGCGCTCGAAGCACGCGCCGCAAAAAACCACGCTGCCCGCACCGCATTGGCCAATTTAATCGGCCTCTAGGCCGGTGGATACTCGACGTACTCGGCTGGGACGCTGTCGTGCGTGGATAGAATAAACAATGCTTCGTCGTGCCTATTTCCTATCTTTTCTTGTGCTCGCTTCAACGAGCCGGGCCGGACCACCCTTCTCCAGTGACGACCCCATTGCAGTGGAAAAGAACCACTGGGAAATTTATCTTGCATCCGCGTTCAACTGGGCACGCCACGGAGGGGGAGGCACCGGCCCTCACCTGGACTGGAACTATGGAATCGGCCACGCCCATCTCCACCTGCAAACGCCCCTCGTCTTCTCCGCCGAATCAGGATCCCGGGCGAGTTTTGACTACGGCGACACCGAAGTAGGCTCGAAGATCGAGCTCGCGAGTGAGTCTAAACTGGGACCCGCGGTAGCGATCTATCCTGCCATCGACTTCTCGACCGGTTCCGCCAGACGCGGATTTGGCAGCGGGGCCACTCACTGGTTCTTGCCCATTTGGTTCCAGAAGACATTTGGGGAGTGGACGGCCTATGGAGGCGTCGGATTTTGGAGCAACCCAGGGCAAGGGAATCGCGATTATTGGTTCTCGGGCATCGTGGTCCAACGTCCTTTAAGCAAGCGACTCGCCTTGGGAGTCGAGCTCTTCAACACCACCTCTGCAGCCGACGGAGAGCCCTCTCATCTCGCTTGGGATATTGGGGCAACCTACGACTTCGACGCGGGCCACCACGGGCTGCTGTCCTTAGGAAAAGACATCCACGGCGGCAACGACCTAGTCGCGTACTTGGGCTTTCAGTGGACATTCAGAAACTGGCGTCGGTGAGACATCGAAGCTTTCTTCGCTTTCTTGAACGAGTTGAGTTCCGCGATCGCCTCATGTGGATAGACTGCGGCCCATGAGCAGCACGCCCTACACCCCCGGTTCCCGCGCGGGCCTTCCCGCC
>JBBSFL010000255.1:0-4357 GCA_038238735.1 Fimbriimonadales bacterium
CCACAGAATGCCGTCCCTCTTTACAATGTCGGCAAGAGCTTCCACGATCTCAGGGTCGAGACCTCCTGCATTTGCCTCTTCCCGTAGTTCCGCGAGGGCCTTTTGCGGATCGAGCGCCCCGCGATAGGCCCGCGAGCTGGTCATTGCGTCGAACGCGTCAGCCACCATAGCGATACGAACGATCCTCGGGATCGCCGCGCCGACGAGGCCATCTGGATACCCGTCGCCCGTCAGCCGCTCGTGGTGCCAGCGGATAATCGGAATGCACGGCTCGAACAGCGGAATCTTCTCCACCATCGATGCGCCGATCGTCGGATGGGTCCGCACGACCTCAAATTCCGCCTGGGTCAAGCGCCCCGGCTTCAACAAAATATCGTCCGGAATGCCGATCTTGCCCACGTCGTGAATCAAGGTTCCGAGCTTGAGAATCTTGAGCTCCCTCGAGGGCAAGCAAAGGAGTTCCCCGATCGCGACGGAGTAACCGGTAACGCGCTCGGAGTGGCCCGCCGTATAAGGGTCCTTGGCTTCAACCGCTTTCACCAACGCGTGCACCATGGCCTGGAAGTTCTCTTCCAGATCGCGAAGCGCGCTTTCCAGCATCGCGTTCTTCGCTTCCGCCTCCTCCTGCTTCAGCAAAAGGCCCTGCTCGGCCGAGATGCGATCGGTCACGTCGATGACAAAACCCAGAAGGTGGTCGACCTCTCCGTCTGAATTCTTAACCGGCATCGCATGCGATTCCATCGCCCGAGCATGGTCTGCGTCATGCACGAGGCGGTATTTCAAATCGATCGGCTCGTCAGCGAGATTCTCGGCAAAGAGAGTCTCCAGGACGTGGTCGCGGTCTTCCGGATGGAGGGAGCGCGTAAACGCCTCCTGGCGGCCGTCCCGCATGCGACGCAGGACCTGCTTGTCCCAGGTCGGATTCGAGAAGACGATCGCTCCACGTCGGATCATGAAAAGCCCAACGGGCACATGGTCCGTAATTTGACGATTGGCCGCCTTCAGCTCCTCGCTCTCGTCCTGCGTGCAGACCAGTTCCTGGTGATGGCGCACGGCCGCCCGCACCAATCCAAGCGAGGCCAAGCCAAGGGCGATCGCCACGAAGAAAGCAATGCGCATCGTCGCATCCTCTCCCCGGACGCTGCGATCCAGTCCGGCCCTCGCCCGCTCAAGTCGGTCTTGCTCCAGCGAAAGCTGAACCGAAATTTCCTTGATCACATGCCGCCACTGGCTCGGACCCACCGCTACGATCTGGTCCTCTTGTCGCGCCAGCCAGCTCAAATTCATCTTGGTGGACTCTTGCTTCAAGGCCCCCAACTCTAATCGGTCCGGCGAGTTCAGCAGACCCATCGCCTCGAACCGCCGCTCCAAATCGCGTATCCGCCACTGCTTCTGCGTGATCAGATCGCGGTCGATCGCCATGCTGTCGCGAGCCATAAAGCTACTCACGCCCATCAGAAGCAGCGTGAAAGCCAGTCCTGCCAACACAAGCTCGAGCACCGCCGCCCGCATAGTTCGCGCGGAGCGGAACGGCGAGCCGGGCTCTCCGAGCGGAAGCTCCCGGCTCATTTGCCGAGAAAGCACCATCGAAAACAGTAGGGCCAGCCCACAAACCAAGCCCAGCCCCACAAAACCAATTCGAAAAAGCGCCGCAATATGCTTCTCGACCGCCGAAGCATCCTTCTCCACCGCCAGAACGCCTACAACCTTGCCGTCCTTGCCCGCGATCGGCGCGTAAGCGCTCCAAACCTTCCCCCAACGATCCGTCACGAACGTCGGCTCGACGACCGGATTGCCCGTGTCGTAGCACCGTTTCGCGTAGATGCTGACCTCTGGATACGGATCGAGAAGGTACCGCTTGTCGTCCAGCCCGTCCTGATCGTGATCGCCCGGCGTGGTCGGATCCACCACGAAGACAAAATTCCCATCGGCCTGCCGGCGAAGCGTGTGGACGTACTTGATGTCCGTCGCCCGCCGTTGCGCCTGCGCCAGTCGATCGGCAAGTTCCTGATAGGCCGGCCCCCGCATGTCCTCGAGCTTATGCAGCTTCTCGTGCTCCGAGGCATCCACCGACATCGCCATCAGTCGCGCCGTGTTCAGCAGGTCGGTGCGCACGTCGGTCGTGTATTGATCCAGCGCCAGCCTAAGCGTCGCAATGCCCGCTGACAGCCCGACCACCAAAAAGGCGACGAACAGCAGCGCCCAAAGACGCGCGAGAGATCTGCTAGGCCGACGAAATGACATGGGATCGAAGCTGACGTTCAACACCAGTTATCGGCGAATCTGGCCCTGACAAATAGAGCGGGGCGATGCAAAAATCGCATCGCCCCGCCAGAGGTGGAAACAGGAGGCTTAGTGCTTCTTGTTTGTGATCAGAACCTGGCCCGTCTGAGCGTCGTACTCGACGTTAACGTTGAGCGACTCTTCGATGAAGCTCAAGGGAACGATCGTCCGACCCGCTTCGATAAACGGCGCCATCTCAAGTGAAAGCGGCGAATGATTGACCATCGCGCGACTGTCGCCGATTTTCATGAAGATCGTACGCCCATCGGCAATCGCATCGACCGTCTTCGCCTTGTGCGCCCACTTCACCGAACCGCCGGCCTTCTCGATGAGATGCCGGAACGGAGTCAGCGGAATGTTATTCTGCACGCGGGGCTGAACGTCGAATCCAACAACTTGCGAGTTGAACGAGATCGCCAAAGTCCGGTCCGCCGTGCGGAATCCGCGTGCGACCCGAAGCATCGAAGTCGCATGGACCACCGGAGCTACCGAGGGCGCAACGGCAGGAGCGACCGAAGGTGCAACCACGGGAGCCACCGGCGGCTTGACGACCGTCGGATGGACTTCGATAACCGGGTGCACCGCAGGGGCCTTAACCGCCGGCGCAACCATGACCGGCTTCACGCCAGCGGGCTGAACGACTCGCGTACCCGTCGCGCTCGCCTTGACCATCGGCACAGGCTTCGTGCCCGCATCCTGAGTCAAAGCGACGAAAATCGCGTTGGGACGAACCAAGCCGGAAACGGAAACCGAAGGCAGGGTTCCCGCTACGTTCTTCACAACTGCCGCGGTCGGAAGCTTCGGAGTCACTTTGGGGACAACAACCTTGGGCACAACCGGAACAACGGGAATAACCGGGTCGATATCCACACGGTTTGTGCGGCCACCCTGATTGTTGACAAAAACGCGGACCTTGCGGGTCTTAAAAGTGTTCGAAGCCTCGTCGACGAGCCAAGCCTCGACCTCGTGCCAGCCGTTAGTCTCCTGCGTGGTGTCCCACACATAGGAGTAAGGCGCGAAGTTCGTCATCGCCTTGAACTGGTTGTTGATGAAGAAGCTCACATACGAGTTCCGCATCTCGTGTCCAAAGCCGACCTTGATCTCGACGGGACCCATCACGGTCGCCCCCATCTTCGGCGCGGTCAGCATCACGGGCGTGTTTGCCGAGCCATCCGCGGAAATCGTGGTCTTTTCCGATCCGACGATCCTGCCGGTCTTGTCGAGTAGTAGGATCTCGACGTCGTTCTTGCCGTCCACGAGGGAAGACATGTCGAGCGAGAAGTTGGCTTCACCAGACTGCTTGCCCGCCGTAACCGACCGGGTGCCCAGGCTCGCGCCGTTTACCCGCAGTTCGACAAGCGCGGCGTTCGCGCCGCTGTAGCGGATGGTGAGAGTCGGGCTGTTCAGCGCTCGGTCCACGGTGATCGTGGGGTCGAGCATGAAAGCCTGTGCCGACATTGCCATCGCGGATAATCCCGCGACGATCCAAATTCTGCGCAACCAATTGGTGCCTTTTTGCATATCCACCTCGCCGATGCGTTCACACGCAGGTCGGCTCGTCTATTCTAGACAAGTCCGCCGATCATGTCAACCCTTAGCATCGGTCTTGTAACCGGACGGGATGCCATTGCCGGTTCGTTCGATCGGAGATCGCCCCGGATCAGCCGCCTTGCCTTCTTGCAAATCTAGCACAAATGACAAGCCTCGCACTCGCCGCTTTGATCGCCACGACACCGCCTGTGCCCAAAGAGCTGGCGGGCTACCTCGCCGAGCATCAGCTTGGATTCACCTGGAAACTTGCTTCCCCGAACGAAGTTAGCTTCACAAGTGGCTACTGGCAAAACCAAACTTGGAAGCATCGCTTGGTGATCGTGCACCCGCCCAAGGAAGACCCCCGACACGTCGCCATCCTCATGATCACCGGCGACAAGATCGACCGGACCCCGGACCCCGACCTTGAACAAGCCCGCGAGCTCGCAAAGCGCTCCCACTTCCCCGTCGTCGTCCTCTTCGACGTCCCGAACCAGCCGTTCATCATCGAAGACGGAACTGTGTCCGGTCGACACGACCGGGC
>JBBSFL010000256.1:0-4301 GCA_038238735.1 Fimbriimonadales bacterium
GGCATAGCTATCAGGCTATGCGGGAAATCGTCGGGTTCCAACCGCGAAGCGGTGAGTCGCGTCCATCCTGACTCGGATCCTCGAAGCGACGAGCAAGGGCTGCGGAAGGATCTGCCGGCCCGAGTGTCCAAGACGCCTTTTCGCGCCCCGCCGCCTGAAGATCGTCCGCAAGCGTTGAGCCGAGAACTATAGCCCACAACCTAGAACCTGCAGCCAAATCCCGTGTCAAACTAGACCCTTCCATGGCCCACCAAACCGTGCTCGTGATCGATTTCGGCGGTCAATACTCACAGTTGATCGTCCGGCGAGTCCGCGAGCTCGGCGTGTACTCTGAGATGGTTCCCTGGACTACGGCCGGCTCGAAGCTGTCGGAGATCCGACCCGACGCGGTCATCCTCTCGGGCGGACCCCGATCCGTTCTCGAAGCCAACGCACCGACTTTAGATTTCTCCTTGGTCGCGGGAATCCCGCTACTCGGCATTTGCTACGGCCATCAGCTCATGGCGCATCGCTTGGGCGGCCGCGTCGAGACTTCCGAGCACAAGGAATACGGCAGCCGCACTATCCAAACCGACCCCGAGGACTCCGAAGTGCTGCAACTCGCTCACGGTGCGAGGGCGCCGGAGGGGCATCGTCCTCTTGTGGCATGCCTCACCAGCGACGTGGTCTGGATGTCCCATGGCGATCAAGTTCTGGAGGTTCCGCCCGGCTTCCGAGTGACCGCGTGCACGGACACTTGCCCAGTAGCGGCGATGGACAACGCGGACGCTCACCAATTCGGCGTCCAATTCCATCCCGAGGTAACCCACACGCCGGGGGGAAAGGCACTCCTCTCCGAGTTTCTCCTCCGAGCTGGATTGAAGCGCGACTGGAGCGCAGAGAACTTCATCGACGAGGAGGTCGAGAGGATCCGTCAAGAAGTGGGCCCCGACGGGAAGGTCCTGTGCGCTGTCTCCGGCGGAGTCGATTCCTCAGTCATGGCCGCGCTCCTCATCCGCGCGATCGGAGAGAGAGCCGTCTGCGTCTTCGTCGACCACGGCCTCCTCCGGAAAGGGGAAGCCGATCAAGTCGTCGAGACCTTCGGCAACCACTTTCACGGCAACCTCAAGACGTTTAGAGAACATGGTCGGTTTTTCGGCGCCCTGAAAGGCACAACCGAACCGGAGGCGAAGCGAAAGATCATCGGAGAGCAGTTCGTGCGAGTCTTTGAAGACCACGCGAACGAGCTACAAGGCTGCGACTTCCTAGCCCAGGGAACCCTCTACCCCGACGTGATCGAATCCGGCTCTCCGACCGCCGCCAAGATCAAAACCCACCATAACGTCGGTGGACTCCCCGCTTGGATGCGCCTCAAAGTCATCGAGCCCCTGAGGTGGCTCTTTAAGGACGAGGTAAGGGAGGTCGGTCGAAAGCTCGGGTTGCCCGAAGACATGGTTGACCGCGAACCCTTCCCCGGTCCGGGTCTCGGCGTCAGAATTCTGGGCGAAGTCACGCCAGAGCGCGTTCGCATGGTGCAGCAAGCGGACTGGATTTTCCGCTCGATCCTCCGCGAGCATGGTCTACACAAGGGCATTTGGCAGAGCTACGCAGCTCTCCTGGATGTCCGTAGCGTTGGTGTCATGGGCGATGAGCGAACCTATGAGCAACCGATCGTGCTAAGGGCGGTCGAGAGTGAGGACGCGATGACGGCAAAAGCCGTGAACATCCCCTTCGAACTACTGGAGTCGATTGCGACGCGAATCGTAAACGAGGTGTCAGGTGTGAACCGAGTGTTCTACGACCTCACGAGTAAGCCGCCTGCCACCATTGAGCTTGAGTAGCCGCGATCCCAATTAGGAGGTTCTTGGAGTCATTGGGCGACCTAAGCCTGGCCCGCCCTGCGGGGTTTCCGTAGACACCCTGATGGGAAGAAATATCCGCTTTTTATCGATGGACTTCGCGCGCAAGACTGTCAAGCGGATCGTTAGGTCACCGATCGGCCCGAATTTAAAGTCGCCGCTTTTGCCATTCTGGACCGGCGGAGATAGCTGGAACACCGCCTCAGCATTTTCGCTGGCCGAGACATCGACGACTATCGGCATCGCTTGCAATCCTAGTGAACTGGGTAGTGGGTTCGCCACCTCAGCCACGACCGCTGGCTTGATGAAGGTCAGATTGGCATCCGCTCCCGCCTCGGCATCGAAGGAGACGCGTAGCGAGGCATAGGGGTGTACATGCCTGGGCGTTCGAAATGGACCATTATCTTGCTTGCCTAACTTAACCTTGTGACCCTTGTCGGTCGTGCCTACCTGATCTGCGTCGACGATAAGAGTTGGCTGGCCAAACTTGGATTCCAAATGCACGTTATGAAAGGTAACGGTTTCTGTGTCGGTTACGCCCTTGTAAGTTGTTAGATCGAACATCACTCCCTGGTTCATTGTGGCGTTCGGCAAATTTATTGGTGACTTGTACTCTTCTCCAGGCTTTGCAAGGAAGTGCTGGATATAGCGCTTCGGATCGAGCGTAACATGGGATTCCGCGATGGGGACGAGAACGAAGCCTGCCGACTTGTCGCCCAGGGGCTTCATTTCGATATTGGCCGTCATTCTCGTTCGCCGCCCCGGGCGCAGAACGATCTCGCCAAGGTCGGACCCAACGGCCTGTCCATCTGGGAAGGCAACTTCGGGAGCTGGAACGTCTTTGATCGGCCAGTGACCGATGGACTCCTGGCCAAATATCGCCGTGACAGAGAGAGTCTTGACGTCTCGATCGTATCCTTTCTTAAGATGAAGAGGGATCAAACCGTCCGATCTGCGATCTGGTGAAAAAGAATAGAAGCGGTTTTTGTCGTCGGTAATCATAAGCAGGGGCGAGTTGTCTCGTGTTAGCGGACCGTCCGTCGTCACCTTCAGCCAAACGACCATCGCGTCGTCACTGAAGGTATCGACCGGGTCGCCCTTCAAGCCGTCAGGCGGGGGCACGGGCTTCCCGGTTACTTTGGAAGCGCCCAAAAACTTTACGACAGGTGCCTTAACCGGGGCCGCGGAAGGTTGGGCCGCTGCCACCGCAGGTGGTTTTTTGCCCTCGGTATTGAGCACGAACGTCGCCCCATAAGCGACGGCGGCGGCGCCAATGCACGCTGCTCCAATGCTGATCCAAGAAATTCGAGCGCGGCGTCGTGCAGGCTGCATGATTGACCATTATCGCCTTTATTCCGTGCGATGTCAAAGGTTGTCGCCTAATCCTCCACGAGAGTTGGGAAGGACTAGCGGGCGCCGACGAAAAAGCCGGAATCTGCAGGGAAGATGATCCAGGGGCGGTCGAACTTGGCGCCCAGAGCGTTGGCCCTTAGGTCTAGCGGTTTGCCGTCGACGTAGCGAACGTCTGCGCCGAGTTCTTGGCCGAAGAGGATGCAGGAGGCCGCGTCGTAGAGCCGCTCCCCGCCGCCGATCATTCCGCGCATTCGCTGGGTGGCGACGAAGGCACCTTCTACGACGAAGGCGCCGTTGCATCGGAGCTTGCCGGGAATATGATCGGTAAGGATCCGGGCGTTCGCGTCGCAGCAGCCAACCAGTTCGTGCCTGAGGACCGGTCCGGGCGGGATAGGCTGGACCGTTTCCCCGTTTTTGGTAACGCCGTTGCCCTTAGCGGCGAGGTAGGTCTCGTCTAGGTCGGCGAGGAGGACTGCTCCTAGAACGATTTCTTCGCCCTGGAGGAGGGCCGCCGTGACTCCCCAGAGAGGGCTGCCGTAAGCGAAGTTGCTCGTGCCGTCGACGGGATCAATCAGCCAGAGGCCATTCTCGCCGGGCGGCTCGATGCCGTACTCTTCTCCCCAGATTCCGGTGTTTGGCACAAGCTGCGCGAGCTTCTTGCGAAGGTATTCTTCCACCGCTTTGTCGGCATTTGTGACGATGGAGTTGTCCGACTTGAGGCTCGTGACTAGCCTCTGGCGTTCGTCTACAGCGATCGCTGCGGCCGATTGCATGATGCGCTCGAACTCAGGCAGCAGGGTCGCGTAAGGGGACACTTAGCTCATTATGGCTTGCGGGGGTCCCGGCTATAGAGCCGGGCTCAGCCTCTTGCAAGGCGGAAGGGGTTCGGGTATAACATTCCAGCGCTAGCGGGCGTAGCTCAGTGGTAGAGCATTACCTTGCCAAGGTAAGGGTCGCGCGTTCGAATCGCGTCGCCCGCTCCAAGATTTATTTGGGTCCTCCTTGGAGGACCCTTTTTGATGCCGAAATATCACGCCTTCCGGATAACACCCGACTCCATGGCTTTATGCTCCAGGCTCCTTAGAAGAACGGGCCACTCCGCGGTTGCCA
>JBBSFL010000257.1:0-4251 GCA_038238735.1 Fimbriimonadales bacterium
GACTTCGGGACCGCGCTGGAGGCAGCGAGTCGGTCGAACGGCTCGGCGTCTTCCGTTGAAACGGTCGTTCGCGCGCAGAACGAGGTGCTAGAGGCGTACCGCCTCATCGATGCCTTCGTGACCGCCCTCGTCACGACGAACTCCAAGAACGACAAGGCGCAGGCCGCCCTGAGCGAGCTTGAATTACGGATGCTGCCCTATGAGAAGCTGTCGACGAAGGCCACGGCCTGGATCGGAACTCTCGATCTCGACGCTGTGATTCCTCAGTCGCCGTTTCTGGAAGACCACCGCTTTGCCCTCAAGAAGATTCACCTCTCGTCTCAACGGATGATGCCCGAGGGCGAAGAGTCCCTCGCAAGCGACCTGGGATCGAGCGGGCCTGCAGCTTGGGAGAAGTTGCAGAACAATGTGGGGAGCCAAGTGTTGGTCACGGTCGACCTACCGGACGGGCCGAAGACGGTGCCGATGAGCCTAACCCGCACGATGGCGTACGACGCCAATCGCGACGTCCGCCAAGCTGCCTACCGGGCGGAGCTCGATGCCTGGAAGGCGAACGAGGTTCCCATCGCGGCCGCCATGAACGGCATAAAGGGCGCCGTCGAGGTGATGTCCCGCCGTCGAGGTTGGGAGTCGCCGCTCGATGCGGCCCTTTTCCGCGCAAACATCGATCGCGAGACTCTCGACGCCATGATGGCCGCAGCCCACGAGGCTTTCCCCGATTTCCGCCGCTATCTTCGTGCGAAAGCTAAGGCGCTTGGGCTGGAGAAGCTGGCCTTCTTCGACATCTTCGCTCCCCTGAGCACCAGCGGTGGGAAGTGGGATTACGATTCCGGCGCCGCCTTTGTGGCGACCCAGTTCCACGGATTCTCCAAGAAGCTCGGCGACTACGCCGAGCGAAATTACCGGGAAGCGTGGATCGACGTCTATCCGAAGTCCGGCAAAACCGATGGAGCTTATTGCATGGGGGTTCGCCGAGACGAGTCCCGCATCTTGCTGAACTTCAAGCCCGCATTCGGCTCGGTTAGCACGCTAGCCCACGAACTCGGACATGGCTATCACAACGTTTGTCTCGCGAATCGAACGCCGCTGCAACAGCGAATGCCGATGACCCTCGCTGAAACCGCCTCCATCTTCTGCGAGACAATCATCCGGCAGGCCGGCTTAGAGAAGGGAAACGCGGAAGAGCGCCTCACCATCCTGGAAGCCTCCCTTCAAGGTTCCTGCCAAACCGTGATCGACATCAC
Organism: Fimbriimonadales bacterium; assembly: GCA_038238735.1. Lineage (GTDB taxonomy): Bacteria > Armatimonadota > Fimbriimonadia > Fimbriimonadales > Fimbriimonadaceae > JAFDWR01. The sequence goes on from JBBSFL010000257.1 coordinate 1,245, forward strand.
CAGCAGATTCCTCTTCGAGCAGCAAGTCTTCGAGAAGCGGAAGGCTCGAGAACTTTCGTCGTCAGAGCTGTGCGAGGCGATGCTCGATGCCCAGCGCCAGACTTATGGGGACGGCCTGGACGTCGAGCTTCTGCATCCCTACATGTGGGCCGCGAAGCCGCACTACTACAGCACGTCGTCCTTCTACAACTTCCCGTACATGTTCGGGCTCTTGTTCGGCTTGGGCCTGTACTCGGTCCATCGCCAGGAGCCTGAGGGTTTCCTGGAGCGATACGACGATCTCCTGTCTTCTACGGGTATGGCCGATGCAGCGACGCTTGGGCAGCGATTCGGTATCGATATCCGGTCGGTCGATTTCTGGAGGGCCTCGCTGGATCAGGTTCGGGCCGACATCGACCTGTTCGAAAAGCTAATCGGCTAAGGCTTATTGGCCGCAACGGTTAGCTCGTTCGAGACCTTGTAGTCTTTGCCCGCGACGCCTTGGGCGAGCTTGCCGGACTCGGCTTTCTGAGCGGCGTTCGGCACACTGCCGGTCAGGTGTACGACTCCGTCTTTTGTGTCGACGTCGATTTTTGAAGAGTCTACGTCGCGCGTTTCGTTCAGCACGTTCTTGACCTTGCCGGTCATTGTTGCGGCATCGATCGTCTTGCCCGCGTTTTTGATCACCGGTTTCAGTTCTTGGCCAAGCTTCGTACCCTCGCTCTTGATGACCTTGCCCGTAGCGTCGGCATCCTTCTTAATGCCCTCGCCCATCTTCTCGGCGCCCTGGCTCATGTCCTCGCGCCCCTCCGGCGTGCAGCCGACGACGCAGATGCCCAAGGCGATGGACAGGATTGCAAGGTAAGCGCGAATCATCTTTTTCATCAAAACGGCAAAAAGCGGTTCTCCAAGAGTGACGACGCCTTTGACGGGAAGCAAGTTCCGAAAAGGCATATAGGCAAGGGATGCGACGGACCCTGTTACGAGAGGTAGACACAAAAGGGCCCGCCAAGAGGCGGGCCTATAACGGAAAACTATCGAGCGTAGAATTCGACGACTTGCTGCTCTTGGAAGAACTTGGGGAAGTCCTCTCGCTCGGGCAGGGCCACGATCTTGCCGCTGAAGTTGGTCACGTCGGCATCCATGTAGGGAGGAATCGGAGCGCCTTCGAAGTGGTTGGCGCGGGCGATCCCGCGGCTGGCGTCGCGATCGCGGACGGCAAGCACGTCTCCGACCTTCAGTTGGAAGCTCGGAATGTTCACCACCCGGCCATTGACCGTCACGTGGTTGTGCGAAACCATCTGCCGAGCCTGGAAGATCGACTTCGCATAACCCAAGCGCCATACGGACGTCGCAAGCCGCAGCTCGAGGAGCCGAAGAAAATTGAGGCTGGTGTTGCCGCTCATCCGCTGCGCTTTGGCGAACGTGTTCGAGAACTGCTTCTCAAGCATGTTGTAGTAGCGGCGGATGACCTGCTTGGCGAGAAGCTGCTCGCCATACTCGGACTGGCGCCGATCCTTCATGTTGGGACCGTGCTGGCCCATCGGATACGGCCGCTTTGTGACCGACTTGTTCGGCCGGCCCCAGATGTCGTAGCCGACCGTGCGGCAAATGTCGTTCTTTCTTCCTCGATACGTCGCCATAAATGTGCTCGGGGCGCTTTGAAACTCGCCCACCCTGTGAACCTTCCAATGATACCCAAGGCGGTCTCGCAATGTGACTGCCTCTCGCGGAGGTATACCGAGTCACCCATGATGGCCCTCTTCGCGGTGACCGCCATGCTCGCCCTCGGCTTCAGTATCTCTTCAACGTGGGCGGACGAGCCGGGGGCTCCTTCGCATTTGATTGCGATCCCTCTTTCCTTCGTCGGTAAAGCGGAGGCCGAATTCGACGAGATCGAGGCGGGACTCGACTCCGACGAAATTATCCCGAGTCTTAACATTGCCGGCTTGGTTGGAGACGCGAAGATTCAAATCCGCGCCCACTTTGCCGACCACATTACCAAGTGGTACGACCTCGGAACGTGGTCCACGAAGGCGGACTTGCGCACTACGGTGACGGGTCAGAAGGACGCCGACGGAGATGTCCTCGCCGACACCCTACGCTTGGCATCTCCATGCCGGACTTTCGATGTTCGAGTGAGTGTCACTTCGACAGCTCCGGTTCCGGCCGGAACCTTATATGTCTGCTTCTCCCGCCCCGTGCCAGAGAAACCACCGGAGGCGCCAAGTGCAACCCCGGGTCTTCCCCTTCCCGTGCCGCTCCTAGCTCAAGGCGATTTCCCGGGCGGCGAGGTGCTTTGCAGCCCAACATCGCTCTCGATGGTCCTGCATTATTGGGCCGATAAGCAGAGCCGACCCGAACTGGCCAAGACCGTTAACGAAATCAGCGAGGCGGTCTGGGACAAGGCCTACAATGGCGCGGGCAACTGGGCCTTCAACGCGGCATTCGCGGGCAGTATGTCCAGAGTTCGGGCGTACGTTACTCGGCTTTCCTGCGCCTCCGATCTGGAGAAGTGGACAGCGGCGGGAATTCCGGTCGTCTGCAGCGTCGCCTCCTCGATGCTAGAGGGCAAGCCCTTGAGCCCGAAGGAAAAAGGGCACCTCATTGTGGTCGTCGGCTTCACCGCCGAGGGCGACGTTATCGTCAACAATCCGTCCCACCGCAACCAGCTTCGCCGGATTTACCAGCGGACGAACTTCGAAACCGCTTGGCAGCACTCGCGGCGGACGGTCTACATCGTGCATCCCGAGTCGGTGGCTGCGCCTGTGGGGGGGCGGGGGATGTGGGTTGCGGCCTTGGTGAAGGGGTGAACGGGTAGGTGAATGGAGTGGTGGAATAGCGAATGAGTGAATGAGGCGGGAATGATGCTGGCACCTTGACATCGCGTCCATAGCATGCCGAGCCAGCGGCTCCCGAGCACGCTCACCCTCTCACCCTCTTATTCACTTATTCACTTATTCACTTATTCACTTATTCACTTATTGACCTATTCGACACCGGCCCCGCCCCCCAACACCCATCCTCC
>JBBSFL010000258.1:0-4232 GCA_038238735.1 Fimbriimonadales bacterium
CAACCTGAAACACGCTATCCTCGAGCTCGAGGCCGTAGAACTGATCCCCGACCTCGCGGCCGCCTACGGCCGCGACCACAGGGACCAAGACATCCTGACCGTCTTTATGCTGCTCATGAAAGACGGCAAGTACCAGCCGTTCCTCACGTCGGCTACCTGCAAGAAATTGTACAGCGACGATTCGAACTATCAAGCGTTTATCGAAGCGAACGCGGCGAACCGCCAGCTGATGGTTTCCCGCGCCATGAGCTTCTACAAGAGCAAAATGAGCTAGTCCCGCTCCCTTCCCTTGAGGAAGCATTGGGGTTGGGTGACCTCACTCCGAAACTGGAGGGGTTCTGTCATCCACCCCAACCCCCAGGGAGGGGATCGGTTGACAGCGGAAGACTATCGGCATGCCATTGCCGAAGTGCATGACGCCTCAAGGCCAAGGCCCATCGCGGGTATCGTCGCTCGCAGCAGTGGCCACTCTCGCGATTGATCGAAATGACGCCAAGCGCTCGACCGCGCCGATGTTTGTCGGCGTAGTTTTGGTCGCCTTCACGATCGCTGCGTTCGATCCTTATCGTGCCCTTCTCTTCTCGCCGATCCTGCTCGGCGCTCCCCATGCGCTGAGTGACATTTGGTATCTGCTGGTGCGCGATTCAGGCGTGCCGCTTCGGGTGCGAGTGGCCCTAGCAGCCGCGTCAGGCTTGATTCTCTTGAACGCTGGATTGGTCCTTTTCGGCTGGAAAGTTGGCCAGCATGTGGACTCGATCTTGCTTGTGAGCCTCTTGGCTATTCCGATGGCGCTCGTGGTTCCCGCGAACAAAGCCGTGCCCCAGTGGGCGACCGTCGCAGCGTTCGCCTGCGTATTACTCGCCACGAGCTTTCCCCTCCGGGCGGTGGTGGCGCACCTTCACAACGTAATCGCCCTTATCTTCCTGTTCACCCTTGCGTGGCCCAAATGGAGGAAGGGCGGCGTCGCGCTCGCGGTATTCGTAGTCGTGGGTTTGCTCGTGTTTGGGATGGCGCTCTCGTTCACCAACGTTGCCGTGTTCGCCAAGCCGATCGCCAGTCCAAGTTGGAGCCCATTTCTATCCCTGACTTTCGGGGCCAAGAATGGCGTTGCCGGCGCGCTTCTATTCTCGTACGGATTCCTGCAGCTTCTTCACTTCGCTGTGTGGATCGGTTTCATCCCCCTGCTCAAAGGAGATATCGAGTGGAAGAAGGTCGGACGAGCCTTCGGTTTCGGCCTGCCGATCCTCGGGGTCGGCGTAATCCTTTTCACCGTCGTTGCGGCGCCGTTAAGCGCAATGATCGATCCCTTAAAAGCCCGCGAGGCCTACTTGACCTTGGTCTCCTTCCACGGTTGGATGGAAATTGCATGGCTCTTGGCCCATTCCGCGCAGCTGATGGCGTCGAAGGAATTCTCGCTTCGCAAGACGTTCCTCTTCGACGCTGCGGGAGCCTAGCCAGAGGACCTTGAGTTCCCCTAGGGGCCATGAGTGGCGACCCTTCCGACAGCCGCTAGTGCGGCGGGCTGTTTGCCTCGATCCATCTCTCAAATGCCGCCATAAACGTTCGAAAGAATTCACGCGTACTTTCCACAATTAGGCTTCCCTCATTGTCGAAGAGCGCCCCCGCACCGCCCACGTAAGCTTCTGGCTGCTGCATGGTCGGCACATTGAGGAAGACCAACATTTGCCTCAAATGGTGATTCGCCCCAAAGGCAGCAAGCGCGCCCGGTGAAACGCTGACCACCGCCCCAGGCTTGCCGGAAAATGCACTCTGACCATAAGGCCGAGAACCTACGTCGATCGCGTTCTTAAGCACACCCGGGACGGACCGGTTGTATTCTGGTGTGACGAACAAAATCGCATCGAAAGGGCGGAGCCGCTCACGAAACGCGGTCCACTCCGCAGGCGGTTCGACATCGAGGTCGGGATTGTAGATCGGCAACTGCCCGATCTCAAGAATCTCAAGGGCGAGGGTAGGGGGTGCAACCGAGGCCAACGCTTCGGCCGTCATTCGACTGAAGGATCCACTTCGAAGGCTCCCCACGAGAACCGCAACTTTGAATGAGGCCATTCCGGAGTATAGCGATCATGACGCGGGAGCGTCGCCAAGCAATTCGCCCTGGCTCTCCACATCGGCGATGTAACCGCCCCAGCCCTGCTCACTTTCTCTCACCGGATTCGTGATTACGAGTAGGCGAACCGGTCCTTCGCCCTTGATCTTGTAGCCATGCTTCATGCCCATCGGCAAGAACATGAACCCGCCCTGCTCTAGATCGAACGTCTGCCCATCGCAGTGAAAGCAGATCTTGCCTTCCACAACATAAAAGCACTCGTCTTCTGTGCCATGAGTGTGGTCGGGCGGCTCCTCGCCCGCCTTAGTGTTGAGCTCGAAAATGGCGGCTCCGCGCCCGGGATTTAACTCTCCCGTCTTGAGGACGTGCGGAATTCCGTAGTCGAAGGTCCGGCCCTCGCCCGCCTTCAGGGAATAGGGCTTCATGGATTTTTTACTCATACGATTCGATCACTCTGCCTTCGTCGTAGAAATCCAGTTCCTCTCGGGTGGGTGGTTCGAATGCTCTCCAGCCAAATTCTACCTCCTCACGGGTCATGAGGAAGGTCGGTGATCCCAACCTCTCATTGCGGTCCTGAATGCGGGTCCACAGAACCTCCTGGCTTGCAGCCAGATAGTGCAACTCGACGGCCGCCCCGAGTTCGAGCGCGCGGAGAGCGTAAGCCGACCGATCTTCCTCGGACCAAAACCCGTTCTCTAAGATGACAGTCATCCCTTTCGCCAAAGAGGTCTGGGCAAGGTCCCACTGAAGATTCTCTACCGGATCGCGAAGCCGATTCCGTTCCGACACGTCGAGCGGATCGGCGAGGATCGCCTCGATCCACTCGTCCGGAGAAAGGCGTACTGCAACCCGTTTCTCCTCCAATCGTTTTGCCAACGTCGTCTTACCGGAACCGGGCAGGCCGCAAAGCAGGACGAGAACACCCGGGTCTTTCATTCCAGCGATCCTACCGGACAGTCCGCACGGCAATAATGGGCGGATGGATACAAGTGTGGCCTCGCTCTTCGGTAAGGTTCGGGGGGTATTGCATGTCCCACCCGGACACCTACGAGAAACTGAGCCACGGTGCCCCCGCCTTCTTCATCGAGAAAGGCGGTCAGTTCGCGACGCTTTGGGAGAATCATCATAACGACGGGAACGTCGCTCTTTTGGTCGCCGCCCCCGTTGGCATGCAAGAAGCCCTGATCTCCTCCGATCCCGACGTCTTCTACCGGCCGCCTTACCTGGGCCCTTCCGGGTGGGTCGGAGTAAGGCTGGACAAGGGTCTGGCTTGGACCGAAGTCGAAGACCTCGTCTCGGAAGGCTATGCATTAATCCACGCGAAGAAGAAGCGGCGCACAGCGGGGTGAGACCCACTTAAGCTAGGTTGCGGTAGAAGTTCGATGTGGAAGGCGACCTCGATGCTGCCGACGTACGATAAAATAGCTGGCAAAATGAGCCAAACCGCGTCTGCAATCCGCTTCGAAGCAAAACTCCACAGTCCTGGAGGAGCCGCGAAAGGAGAGTCATGGACCTTCCTGAGCCTGCCGAAGGAGGCCAGCGATAAGCTTCCCGCGCGGAGCATGGTGTCGGTCGAGGGCACTTTTGAGGGTCACCCGTTTCAAGCCACGCTCGAACCAGACGGGCAGGGCGGCCACTGGATGAAAGTTGACGAGAAGTTGCGCGAGGCGGCGGATGCCGGTCCCGGGAAGCTCGTCGCATTGGAAATCGCCCCCGTAACCGTTGAACCGGAACCAGTAGTCCCGCACGATCTGCAGGAGGCGCTCGCGAACGCCACCGACAAGGCCCGAGATACCTGGTCGAGTATCACGCCCCTTGCCCGCCGGGACTGGATTTATTGGCCACCTTGCCGGCCCGCTTGAGTTCCGGGAAAACCGCCTGCAGCACTTCATGGCCGCGCAGCGCGCCGCGCCCCACATCGGCAAAGACATCCTCGGCCTTGCTGAGGCGCAGTTTCTTGGCCACCGCCTCGATGCCCTTGTCGGTCATCTCGCGGCCTTCGTCGGCGAAGGTCTTTTCCAGGATCTTGCGGCCGAAGCGCACATGCTCGTCGCGCTGGGCATGGCGCAAGAAGCGGCGAATCTCGGCCCGCGCCCGGCCCGTGACCACGAACTGTTCCCACATCGGTGACGGCGAGGAATCCTTGGTGATGATGATTTCC
>JBBSFL010000259.1:0-4196 GCA_038238735.1 Fimbriimonadales bacterium
CGAATCAGAGCAGCATCAAGATTCCTGCCCAGGGAATAAAACTTCGCTATGCCTTCAGGGCTGGCACAGAGCTGTCCTATCGACTCGATGTGCGATCGGCTATTTCGACGATATCTGCCTCTCAAAATTCGTTAGGAGGAAGAGCTGCCGAATTGCCGCTAGAGTCAGAAGTGCTAAGGCTTCTCTATGCCGTCGACCAAACGTTCGGCAATGGCGACAGTCTTATCCGCATGCAGCCCCTTCCGCTCCGGGGCAAGGACTTTCTATGGGTTCGAACCGATGGAAGCGACACCCCGGAGAAGTACTACTCGTACGAGATGGCTCCGATCTACATGCGAATGACGAGCACCGGACAAGAAGTTTACGGCGCGATCCCGGAGGCGCTTAGTTCAAGTCAGTTCGTTCCGCTTACCGGGGGAGGGGGCGGGCGCGTCGACCTCTATGCAGACTTCCCGTTGCCATCCTTGCCAAGCAAGGCGGTTAAGCCTGGAGATTCCTGGCAGACCCGGTTCCTGATGCCCAACATCGATCTTTCCAACCGGCAGAATATTGAGCACGTGGCTTCCAAGGTTCCTGCTCGTGGCGAGTTCGTGCGTGTGGAATACGAAATGGGCCACCCGTGCGCCAAGCTGCACCACTCGATTACCCAGGGGATGAAGACTCCCGAAGGCATGAAGCTCACCCAGCAAGGGCGCGAGTTCAATGACGATAAAGTGTCGCTCGACGAAACGGTCTGGTTTGCGCTAGACACTCACAAAGTGATCAAGGTTGTACGCGACATCACGATCGACACCAAGGAACAAGCTCAAAGCGTCGGGTTTGGAACCAATGGCGGAGGCGGAAATTCCGGCGGCCCTTCCAACGATGCGCCGAGCTTTAACCGACCTCGAGGCTCCAGTGGTGGAGGAGGCTCCGCACCCCCTCCAGGCGGAGGCGGAGGAGCTCGAGGAGACTGGACCGGCCCAGATAACCTACGCCAAGGGCGACCGCAGGGCGGTCCAATAGGATCTGGACAGGGGAGAGGCGTGCCTCCGTCAGGTGGAGGTCCCTCGATCGGAGCCCGGCCGGGCCCCAATGGACCCGCTGGCACCGGCGGATTTGGCGGTCGCGGCAATAGCGCACCCGCTGCATCAGCCCAATACTATCGCTACCACTACCAGATGATCTTTACGCTGGAAAAGTAGTCTAGATAAGAATGGCGGCCGCACCGAAGGCTCCGTTCTGGAAACGACGGAAACGGAACTCCCCGAATGACCCGGAGGAGTTCCGTCTCACTTTAGTCGAGCATCTGGAAGAACTCCGCAACCGGGTCATCCGATGCCTGGTCATCCTCATGGCCGGATGGGTCGCCGGCTGGTTCCTTGAGCCGATCATTTTCGGCAACCTCCAGGCGATGATCCACCGCACCGTGGATCCAGTAGCGATCGCTAAGCATTTCGACTTCAAATACGTGTTTAACTCGGCCACCGAGCCGTTCATGTTCAAGTTCAAGCTGTCGCTCATCATCGGCTTGATCCTCACCTTCCCCTTCCTGATCCTCCAGCTATGGGCCTTCGTGGAGCCCGCCCTCAAGCCGACCGAGCGCAAACCCTTCCGAGTAGCGGCGCCCCTCAGCCTGGTCCTCTTCGCTTTAGGTGCCGGGTTCTGCTGGATGATCATCCCCAACGCGATCGGCTGGTTCGCCACCTACCTGGAGGAGTTCCCCGGCACCGCGCTGTATCAGAGCGTGCCGGACTTAGTCTTCTTCACGATGAAGCTGCTCCTAGCCTTCGGCATCGGCTTCCAGCTACCCCTGATCGTCTACGCACTCAACGCCCTTGGCATGCTTGAGACGGAGACCCTCATGAAGAACTGGCGCAAGGCTACATTCGTGGTCTTCGCCGTCTCAATGATCGTCACCCCGAGCAACGACTTTTTCACCATGCTCTCCATGGCGATTCCCGTCAGCGTGCTCTTTCTCATCACGATCGTGGTCGTGAAGATCGCGAGCAAGCGCCGAGCACGCAGGGCGACGCTCGATGAGCCTGAATAACGCCCTCCAATCGGAGGGCTTGCATGGACAGATCACCCACCTGCGTGAAGTGCCGGCTCGCCCGGCTCAGTTCGCCCAGACGGTATCTGACCTGCCTTCGCCCTTACGCGACAGGCTGTCGGCCCTAGGTTTAGACCAGCTCTACTCCCACCAAGCCGCCGCCTACGATGCCGCCGCCAAGGGCAAAGACCTCGTCGTGGTCACCGGCACCAACTCCGGAAAAACCCTCTGCTACAACCTCCCCGCCCTCCAGCACGCTCTGTCCGAGCCGGCCGCCAGGATGCTCTACCTCTTTCCCACCAAAGCGCTGGCTCAAGACCAACTGGGCCGGCTGGAAGAGCTGAGCAAGGGCCTAGGCGTCCGAGTTGGGACCTACGATGGAGATACCCCGCAAGGACAGCGGGCCAGCATACGGAAGCTCGCCCACATCGTGCTGACCAACCCAGACATGCTGCACATCGGCATCTTGCCCGGACACGAAAACTGGACCCGATTTCTGAAATCTCTGCGGCTGATCGTGATCGACGAGATGCACGTGTACCGAGGCGTATTCGGCTCGAATGTCGGGGGCGTGATCCGGCGCCTCTTAAGACTTTGCGAGTGGCACCGAAGCCGGCCCCAGATCATCGCCTGCTCCGCCACCATCGGAAATCCCAACGAGCTTTTCCAAAAACTCACGGGCCGCGAAGCGACCCTGATCGACGAAGACGGCTCCCCGCAAGGGCGACGGACCTTCGCCTTCTGGAACCCTCCCCTGGTGGGCGAAGGCCAAGCGCGGATGAGCGCGAATGTCGTGACTTCCGAGCTTCTGGCGAGCCTGGCGGAGGCGGGAAAACGGGCAATCGCGTTCAATCGCGCGCGAGTCTCCGCAGAGCTGGTCCTTCGATACACCCGCAAGCGGCTGGAGGGCACGGCGATCGGGCCCGAAAAGATCGAAAGCTACCGAGCGGGCTACACCCCGAAAGAGCGTCGTCAGATCGAAAAGTCGCTTTTCAAGGGCGATCTCCTGGCCCTCTCCGCGACGAACGCGATGGAACTCGGAGTGGATGTCGGTGGCCTCGACGCGGTGGTCATGAACGGCTATCCGGGAACGATCGCCAGCTTCTACCAGCAAGCAGGCCGCGCCGGCCGCGGTGCCAACGACGGACTCGCCGTGATGGTCGCCCACGACGATCCGCTGGAACAATTCCTGATTCGCCAGCCCGAAAGACTGATGGAGGCGACCTCCGAGCGGGTGAGTTTGAATCCGGAGAATCCTCAGATCCTCCGCCAGCAGCTCCTCTGCGCCGCTCACGAGCGGCCCCTATCCCCCAGCGAAGTGGCCGCGTTCGGGGAAAGCGCCTTAGAGCAGGTCGAGGGTTTGGATCGATCCGGGGAACTTCAGTTCCGAAGCGGTCTCTTCTTCTACCCCTCCCACGAGCCGCCCGCCCCGAAGGTCAACATTCGCGGCGCCGGAGGCGAGTTGGTCACCCTGATGCTCGACAACGAGGCACTGGGCACCATGGAACGCTGGCGGGCCATGCAGCAAGCCCACAAAGGGGCGGTCTACCTTCATCGTGGCGCCAGCTATCTGGTGGTCGACCTCAATCTCGATGCCCGCGTCGCCCGGGTCGTGCCGATGGATGTCGATTTCTACACCCAAGCCATCGTCCAATCCGTCATCGAGCCGCAGGTCACGATCCGGGACACTGCCAATCGCGCGCTTCAAGGCGTGAAAATCACGAGCCTCGTCTCGGGATTTAAGAAGCGGTCTCTCGACGGCGACACAATCCTCGGCATCGAAGACCTCGACCTCCCCTCGATCACGTACGACACCCTCGCCGTCCGATTTAGCCTCCCCGCCCTGGACGATGAAAATCCCGCGATCGGGATGGCCGGGGTCCACGGAGTCGAGCACGCCCTCATGGCCCTCGCTCCCCTCATCGCTGGATGCGACCGCAACGACCTAAGCAGCGCCTGGTATTCGTTCGTACCCGACACCCTGCTCCCTGGGGTTTACGTGTACGACACGACGCCCGGCGGAGTTGGCCTTTGCGAGCAGCTCTACGATTCCGCGTCAGGGTGGGTCACCGCGGCGCGGCAGTTGCTGAGCAGTTGCGAGTGCGAAGACGGCTGCCCCGCCTGCCTGCTCAGCGCCCGGTGCGAATCGAACAACGACCTTCTC
>JBBSFL010000260.1:0-4193 GCA_038238735.1 Fimbriimonadales bacterium
CGCGTCGGAGCCTGAACGCAATGGTCGTTTTTTTACCGTGCCGGCTGGAGAGGGAACGATTTCCGGATTTTTTCGCCGATACGACCGTGCCTATGGTCGTGGTTGGGGTACTTTAAGTTTGGCTACGCGAGCGCGCTGGCCTGGCTGACCTTTCTTCTCATCGTCAGCCTCACGGCGATCCAGTTCCGCATCTCGCGCAAGTGGGGTCCGGTATGAAACGAACGATTAGCCTTCCGCGTCGATCTTGCTCTCCAACTCCGCCACCCGCTCCTGCAATGAGCGAACCATAAAGAGAAGTCGCGCCACATCGCGGCTCTCCCACTTAATATCGCGCCCAGCCCACCGCTCCCAATCGATCAGTTCTTTTTCCGAAAGTACGCGCGGTTGGCCCATGTGTGGATGCTACGCCAAAAGGCGGTTTAGGCAAAAGCCCGGTACGCGAACCATAGAGACATACCGATACCATAAATCGCGATCACCAAACGGAACTTGTCGGGATTCGCCTTTTGCGACAGCCGGGCCGCGAAATATCCGCCGATAAGCGAGCCGATCACGAGGAAAATGGCGGGCCAGAGTTCGACCAGACCCTTTGCGATGAACACCGCGGAGCAGGAAAAGTTGATCACTAGTCCAAGCCAGTTCTTGACCGCATTCAGTTCGTGAATCGTGCCATCCATGTAGAGCGCGAACGACGCCAGCATCATAATCCCCATCCCCGCGCCGAAGTACCCGCCATAGGCCGAAACCAGAAATTGGAGACCCCACCCGTACGGCGCCGGAAGCCTCTCGTGCTTGCGCAAAACGAACGACTTAACCTTGGGCTGAAAGAGCAACAGCAGCGCGGCCACGAGGATGAGACCGGGGATTACTCTGTCGAAGACCTTAGTCGGTGTGGACAGCAGGAGCGCCGCTCCCGACAACGAGCCCAGAAGGGTGGGCCAGAAAAGGACGGCGAAGTGGTGTTTTGTTTTTTCGAGGAGATTGCCGAACCCGAGGCCGCCGGTTACCGAGCCCGGCCAAAGGCCGACCGAGTTAGTGGCGTTGGCAACCTTCGAGGCCAACCCAAGACCAATGAGGGTCGGAAACGAGATGAGCGAGCCGCCACCCGCGACGGCATTGATGCCACTGGCGATCGCGCCGACCGCGATCAGGAGGGCGGCTTGGGCCGGCCCGACGGTCAGATCTGCTCCAGGGCGGAGATGATTTCGATGACGGCCTGCGCGGCCTCCCGCCCCTTGTTCCCGTGCTTCATGCCTGACCGCTCGACGGCTTGCTCCATGTTATCGGGAGTCAAAACCCCCCATCCGATGGGTGCGCGGTGCTTTACCTGCAAAGCCATGAGAGCGCTGGAAACATCCGCGCCAAGAAGTTTGGCGTGGGGCGTCTGGCCCTGCAGAATGCAGCCGAGCGCGATTACGCCGTCGGGCCTCGATTCGCTCTCAAGCAAGGCCGACACCACCGGCGGAATTTCCCACGTGCCGGGAACGTGGATAACTTGAACTTCTGGCGAGCCCAACCGGTTCAGCTCATCCAGGGCCCCATCGAGCAGCTCCTTGGTAACGATCTCGTTCCACCGGCTGACCACGATCGCGATTCGCATGCCGGAGGCATCCATTCGGCCCTGCACGGTTTTCACAGTTTGGATTATGGCGTCTAGGGTTTCGTGGGGTCATCAGGCCGATTAGCTCAGATAGGTCTATTAACGAATCAACCACCGACAACCAGATGCCGTATACTGACATCATGGTAGACGAGTCTCTACCGTTCGAGCACCGCGCCCGGCCATTGCGCTACCTCTTCCTTGACCTGAACTCGTACTTCGCTTCAGTCGAGCAGCAGGATCGCCCGGAGTTGCGCAGCAAGCCGGTCGCCGTGTGCCCGGTGATGACCGACAGCTCGTTCGTGATCGCCGCCAGCTACGAGGCGAAGAAGTTTGGCGTCAAAACGGGCACGATGATTGGGGACGCGCGAAGGATGTGCCCGGACATCCTCCTTGTCGACGGGCGGCACCAGCTTTATTCGCACTATCATCGCTGGATCAAGCAGACCGTCGAGAACGTGCTACCGATCGACGAGGTTTGCTCGATCGACGAGATGCGGTTCCGCCTCCTCGGCGACGAGCGCGAGCCAGCGGCCGCTCGCGAGATTGCCCTGAAGCTAAAGGCAACCATCGCAAGGGAGGTCGGCGAGTGCATGACGAGTTCCATCGGCATCGCCCCGAACCCCTTCCTCGCCAAGCTGGGGACCGAGTTGCAGAAGCCTAACGGCCTGGTCGTCATCGAGGCCCAAGACCTGCCCCACAAGCTGCACGATCTCAAGCTCACCGACTTTACGGGCATCAACCGGCGCATGGAGGCGCGCCTGAACGCGGCGGGGATCTTCACCGCCGAACAGCTCTGCGGGGCCGGGCGTCACCGCCTCCACGAGGCGTTCGGCTCGATTGTGGGCGAACGCTGGTACTACCTGCTACGCGGCTTCGACCTCCCCTCCGAGAAATCGCGCCAGAAGTCGCTCGGCCACTCCCACGTCCTCCCGCCGGACCTGCGAACCGATGGTGGGTGCAAGGAGGTGCTGCTGCGCCTCCTCGGCAAGGCAAGCGCCCGGCTTCGAGGCGAGGGTTTCTGGACGAAGCAAATGGCGGTCACGGTGAAAGGCAAGCAGAAGACCTGGCGAGCCTTCACGAACTTGCCGCCGACCCAAGACTCCGTGACGATGACGGACCACTTCCTAAAGCTGTGGGAAACGCGCGACTTCGTGTCACCGATGGCGGTCGGCGTCACCTTCACGGAGCTTTGTCCAGAGGAAGAGGTCACGCCTTCGCTGTTCGATGAAACGGTCTCGCGCTCAAAATTTAGCCACGCGCTCGACCGCATGAACAAGAAATTCGGGAAGCACTCGGTGTATTTGGCCGGAATCGATCACGCGAAGGACACCGCATCGGAAAAGATCGCCTTTGGGAAGACGGAGCTGTTCAGCGAAGGGAAGGGCGACAACGAGCTGATCGACACGTTCCTCGGCCGGCCATTTGAGCGGTAGTAAGCGTCAGATTTCTCCACTCTCCTAATTCGTCGGTTCGCCGGAGACGACGCTCCCGGAGGCGTTGCACCCGCACGGTAAACTGAACCCAAATGCTCGACAAGCTCGAAGAAATCCTCAAGCGGTTCGACACGGTGGAGGCGGAGTACAACGACCCCAACATCGTGACCAACCCGCGGGAGATGCAGCGCGTCGGCAAACTTCGCGCCGAGCTCGAGCCGATCGTCGCGGTGATCCGCGATTACAAGAAATCCCGCCAAGAGCTTGAAGAAGCCCAGACGATGCTCGAAGACCCCGAGATGCGCGAGATGGCGCATGCCGAGATCGAGCCGCTGCGCGCCAAGATCGTCGCTCAGGAAGAGCAGCTCAAATTCATGCTCGTCCCCAAGGACCCGTACGACGACAAGCCCGTTATCATCGAGATCCGGCCAGCGGCGGGGGGCGACGAAGCGGCCCTTTTCGCGGGCGAACTCTTCCGCATGTATCTCCGTTATTGCGAGCGGAAGAAATGGAAGACGGAGATCGTGGACCACGAAGAGAGCGGGATCGGCGGCCTGTCGCGGGTCGTGTTCAACATCGCCCAGCAGGGTGCGTACTCCCAGCTCAAGCACGAATCCGGCGTTCACCGCGTCCAGCGAGTGCCCGCGACCGAAAGCCAGGGCCGCATCCACACCTCGACGGCAACTGTGGCTGTGCTTCCCGAGGCGGACGAAGTCGAGCTCGAAATCGACGCGAAGGAGCTCGAAATCTCAACCTTCTGCTCGTCCTCAGCCGGGGGGCAGCACATGCAGAAGAACGAAACGGCGATCCGGATCATACACAAGCCGACCGGCCTCGTCAGCACCTGTCAAGACGAGCGCAGTCAAGCCCAGAACAAGCTGAAAGCTATGGCAGTTTTACGGGCAAAACTTCTACAAAAGCTCCAGGAAGAAGCCGCTGCCGAGCGCGCAGGAATGCGCAAGGGTCAGATCGGCTCAGGCGACCGCAGCGAAAAGATCAGAACCTACAATTTCCCGCAAAGTCGAATCACCGACCACCGAATCGGCTTCCAGATGCACAACATGGTCACATTCATGGACGGCGACATCCAACCAATGATCGATGCGCTGGCTCAAGACGAACAAGCCCGCAAGCTCTCCGAGACCGAAGCCGACGCC
>JBBSFL010000261.1:0-4181 GCA_038238735.1 Fimbriimonadales bacterium
CAGTATCTGCGATATCAGATTTTCGACTACACGGCGGTCTACGTGCCGGGACTCGCGGAGCCAGTGCCTGCCATGTTGGTGGATATCGGACTCGGCGGAGCGCAGCTACGCAGCCAGGCGCCATTGCCGGATAACACGGCAGTGCGTATGCGAATCGCTGACGAGAAGGGTGAGACGGTCGAGCTTCGCGGCGAAGTCCGTCACTGCCAGAAGATGAGCGACACCGACTTGTTCGGAGCCGGCGTCCGCTTCACGCCCGAGTCTCACGCCGATCGGATCGCGTTGGCGACGTTCGTGCACGGCGTGTTCACACGCCAACGCGACCGTCTCGTTTCCTAGAGGCGCCGCGCTACGGCCACGTGTTACGGCGCTGGTGGCCCTAAACCGGGCTTTGCATTTGCCGGCCTAATAGCTTCGGATGTAGACCCGATAGGTGTAGGTGAGCTTGACGTGTTTTGTCGAGGGAACCGGGATGGTCCATTCTAGTTGCGATTGGGGATTTGTTTGACGGATTCCGGTTGCCGTCTTTGTGACCTTCGGAGCGCCGTCGGTCGCGACCACTTCTCCGGTGAGCTGCTTGCGGATGCGGAGGTTGATCGAGTCGGCCTTCAAGTTTTCGACGTCGAGCGAGCCTTTGATCGTGATGAGGTCGAAGGGGCCGACACCGGGGATTGTAAGGGCGGCTTTTTGACGGGTGAGTTCTTCCTCCGTTCGGCGCGCGCGGATGTCTAACGACTTGGTGACCTTAAGCGAAGTTTCAGCCCCCGCCGTGGTGTAGTGCATCATGTCCTGGCCCACGATCTGGCCGTCTCGGAAGACGCTAGCGGCGCCGGTGGTGAAGGGTTGGCTGGCCGTGTTCTTGAATTTGATCGTCTGCCAGATATCCTCGGGTTCCCCGCCCGTCGGGAGGGCACGGTAGGTGTCGTTTTCGATCGAATCGTCGACGTCCCAGGTGTAGAGCCGTTCGTAGGGGGCCTCTGCCCGGAAGAGGATGTAGTAGGCGCGGTCGCCTTTCTTGAGCTGGACGTTTGGGCGGCGGTAGAAGAAGAGTTCCTCGGTCTGCATCCCCGGCAGATTGTTGATGGCCATCGAGCCGCCGAAGTCTTCGGCGGGGGCGGCGGCATTTTGGGACATCATCTCCGCGGCCCGACCTCGTCCGGGGGCCGAGGGCGTCCGGTAGCTCGTACCGCCGATCAGGCCCAAGAACTGGTCGACCGAGTTTCCGCTGGTTAGGGGATCGGGGAGGCCGGCAAACGGGACGTTGGGGAAGCCTGTAATGAATCGCGTCTCGATATTATTGAGATCGGCAAGGTCATTGAGGACCGTTGCCTTGCTGGTGATCGTCAGGTTCTTGTCGTCATTAAGCTCGATCGCGTATCCGGGCGCCCAGGTGAGGCCGCGCTCGAGACTGACCATGTAGATGGGACCCGCGCCCTTCGCGATCAACTTCAGGGCTCGCTGGGTGGAGGTGATCGTGTAGGTCGTCTTGCTTCCTTCGTCGAGCTCCACCCGGCGGATCTCGCCACGCTGGATGACCATGATCTTTGCGCCTTGCTGGATCGTGATGAGGTCGCCCTGCACCATCACTATCCTCCCTGCGATAAGGCCAAGGTTGACGGTCGTGAGGGTGACGTCCTTGCCGATGTTAACCCGTAGGAGATCTTCGAAAGACGCCACTTGGACCTCGTTCTTGACTTCCTGCTGGACATTGCTCACCTCCTCGATCTGTGTTCCCTTGGGTGTGCTGAACCAAAGCGTGCCGAGGGAGCTTTGCGGAATGTCGAGGATGCTGGCTTCGCCGTTCGGGCCCAGCGGTATCTCGCGAGTAATGATCGCGTATCCGTTCTTGAACAGCGAAGCGGCAACGACCTTCGGGGCGGGTGGGGCGGCGAGGCAGAGGGCAGCGGCAAACGTTGAAAGCATCTTGCAGGTTGGACGCTTGAGACGGGGTTTGGGATTCGGCGGAGTTCTCTTGGGAGTGATCGGGCGAAGGAGTGAATAAGTGAATAAGTGAATACGACCGTGAGGTTGAATCTCTATCGACTCCCAAGGTGAACCACAAGCGCTCTGAGCCGACCGGCGTCTCGGTCGGCGTCGGGGCTGGCTTTTCGATTCGATACGGTTTGTGAGGCCCGTGCGCTGCCTACTCATCTTCAACCATTCACTCATTCACCCCATTCACCCATTCGCGTTTCGCCCGCCGCCCGACCGTGCAACATACACCTATGGCTCGCCTTATGGGGATCGATGTTGGGACTTCGGGGTGCAAGGTGCTACTGACGGACGAGCGGGGTCATGTCCTCATGGAAGCGTCCGCGGAATATCCGCTGTCCTCGCCCAAGCCGCTCTGGAGTGAGCAGAACCCCGAAGATTGGTGGCAAGGCGTCGAGACTTGCATCCGAGACATCGGGGTGGCGCCCGATGCGATCGGGCTGACCGGACAGATGCATGGCGCGGTTTTTTTGGATGTTCACGACAAGGTGCTCCGGCCGGCGATCCTTTGGAACGACCAGCGGACCGTCGAGGAGTGCGCCGAGATCGAGACTTCGGTCGGAGCGGATCGCGTGCGGGCGATCACGGGCAATCCGCCCCTGACCGGCTTTCAGCTTCCGAAACTTCTCTGGATGAGAAATCACGAGCTGAGCCGGTTCGGTCAAGTTCGGAGTGCCTTATTGCCGAAGGACTACATTCGGCTGAAGCTGACGGGCGAGAAGGCGACCGACGTGTCCGATGCGAGCGGGACGGGGATTTTCGACGTGGGACGCCGCGCTTGGTCGGAGGAGATCGCGGCACGACTGGAACTCGACCTCTCGCTATTTCCCGCTTGCTTCGAGTCCCCAACAATTGCGTCGCGGACTCTCGAGGTCGCGGGCTTGCCGGCTGGTCTTCCCGTGGTAGGAGGAGCCGGCGATCAGGCGGCGGGGGCCGTGGGTACCGGAACTGTCGAGCCTGGAGTGGTGAGCGTCAGCCTTGGTACGAGCGGGGTTGTGTTTACGTCGTTGCCCGGATTCGCCTACGACCCGCTTGGGGCGGTGCATACCTTTTGCCACGCGAACGGGGGGTGGCATACGATGGGGGTGATGCTGTCCTGCGCCGGCACGATCCGCTGGCTGCGCGACACCCTTTATGCGGGCGAGGGCTTTGATCGGCTTACTGCGGAGGCTGCGTCCATCGAGCCAGGATGCGAGGGGCTCACCTTTCTGCCGTACCTGACCGGAGAGCGAACGCCCCATAACGATCCCTTGGCGAAGGCGACTTGGGCTGGAGTAACGGCCCGCCACGGGCGAGCCCACATGGCCCGTGCCGTCTTCGAGGGAGCTTCCTTTGGGTTGCGAGACGCTTACGACCGGGTGCGCGCCTTGGGGGCTGTGGCGGCGGAGGTAAGGGTAACCGGAGGGGGTGCGCGGAGCGACTTTTGGATGCAGCTTTTGGCCGATGTGCTGGAAACGCCCTGTCTTCGGATGGAGGTCGACGAGGGGCCAGCGTTTGGAGCGGCGATCTTGGCCGGTGTCGGGGCCAAGGTATTTAGAGGCGTCGAGGAGGGTTGCGCGGCCTGTGTGCGAACTTCGGATCGTATTGAACCGTCCGGTACAGGGTATCGGGAGCCGCTGGAGCGATTTCGCGCGTTATACAATGCGTTAAAGAACTGGAACGGACCTCGCTAGACTGCGGGCTGCTAAACTAGCCGCGCGCAAGTCCTTTGCAGGTCCCTTGCGCTAGCCCCAGGGGGCTTTCAGGTACGATAGAGCGTCCCGATTCCCGGGATGCCCCCGAGATATTTGCCCAATGACAACCGACGCTAACACGACGCCACTAGAGGAGACCAAGCCGGTCGACCAGGCGCCCGACACAACTTCGACGGCCACGCCGTCTCCCGACACGATGCCCGAGGCTGAAGCCGCGGCCCCGATCTTCGATCCCGAGGCGCCCGTGGAACCTCCGGCGGCCGAGGTGCCCCCCGAGACTTCGCCAGTCGATGATACTCCGGCTGCGGAAGCTGAACCGGAGCCTCAAGCACCCGCTGCCGAAGTAACCCCTGAGCCGCAGAGCGCCGCAGCTCCTGAGCCTGAGCCCGAGACGCTCCCCGGTAGCGATCCGATCGAGCCGACGGCTCCGCCGCAGCCTGCGGACCCGGTGCCCGCGCCCGAGCCAGTTCCTGCTCCTGCTCCTGCTCCTGCTCC
>JBBSFL010000262.1:0-4167 GCA_038238735.1 Fimbriimonadales bacterium
CTCGTCTCTTCGGGCATCTGGTCGGGGTCGACCTGGACCACGTTGAACTACCACTTCTATGCCTCGGATCATCTGGGGACGCCGCGCCTGGTCACCGACATCAATGCCAACCTGGTCCAGCTCCGGAAGTTCTGGCCGTACGGGGATGACGGCCCGAGCTCCGGAGTCGATTCCGGGCAAATGTTGAAGCTCGCCGGCATGGAGAGGGACGCCGAGTCGAAGAACTACTACGACCACGCGAGGGTGGAGAACTTCAACATCGGCAGGTTCCTATCGCCGGATCTGCTGCGGGGTGATCCAGAGTACCCGCAGAGTTGGAATCGGTATAGCTACGTGCTCAACAACCCGATGACGCTGACGGATCCGTGGGGGTTCGAGGCCAAGAAGAGCGACAATGCCGGAGGTAGCGACTGTCCGGATGCCGCCACCGAGCCCTGTTTCATCGAGGATCCGATCATCGTCACTGGGGGTTCAGATCCCGTTCCTGAGATCGTTACCCCACCCAATTTCGTGACCTTCACGCCATTGCCCGACCTCTTCGATTCCCTGGGGCAGGCTTGGGATTTCACGAAGGACTTCGTCAACAACCTTGTCTCCAAGCAGTACTGGAAGCACGAACTTGGTGAGGGTGGCTGCTACGCCGCCTTCTTGGAGGGCGCCGAGAAGGCCGATGTGCTCGCGCCTGTGCTGATGGGCCAACCTGACATAGCCGAGACGTCGATTAAAGTTCAGGCATCAACGTGGGCTCTCCGCCATACTGCCTCGCGGACGCTTTCGTACCCGATGCGCTCCTCGATAGTTCGCGGCATGCTGGAGCTAGGCGAGACAGGCGCCGATGCTTTCGCCCCCCTTTATCTAAGCGCCCAAGTCGGGTTTGGTCTTTCTAAGGAAATCAACGCGCTCAGAAGGGGAGAATGCCACTGACTTCCAGATTCAAAGACTTGCTTCTCTACATCGCCATCGGTGTCGTTGTAGTCTCTGCAGTCGTCGCGTGGGCGTGGTTCTTTCCCCTTGTCACGCTCGACCATGCATGGTCCTTATTCGCTTGGTTCACAGCGGGAACGTGGTTCATTCTGGTGCAGTCGTATTGGCGCGCGCGGCACTCCAGAACGCTTTGGATCGTCCTTGGTCTCGCCTTCCTTCTACACATTGCGCTTTTTGCGTTCATACTCAAGCGCGTTCAACTGTTACCGGGAATTTTCTACTTATTCAGTATTCCTGCTGAACTAATGGCTATAGCATATGTAGTCTGGCGCGTAATGGATGTGCTTCCCCAACCCGCTAGAAAGAACTCTAGGTGACCTGCCCCGGTGTGTGGTCCGGTCAATATGACACTTCTCCGGCTTGTGACGTCTCCCCTAAATACTGAGCCAGCGGGTGGTCTGCCCCCCATTTGGCCTAGACGGCTGCTGACAAAGTCGGTTTTTGGTTGACATGGATTCTTGAGGATTGCACCTTGTGGAGATGCGAGGAGATACAGAGAAGCAGCCCGCGTTGATGGTGACGGTGTCGCCGGAGGAGCTGATTCCGAGCATCGAGGGGACATTGGGGTCAGGTCTTCATTATACACTATACTCAGGCGATGGCGCGGCCACTGCGGATTGAGTATGCGGGCGCCGTCTACTACGTTACCGCGCGAGGTCACGAGCGGGCCACGATGTTCCGCGAGGACGGTGACCGAGAGAGGTTTCTGGCGCTGCTCGCAACGGTCGTGCGCGACAAGGGTTGGGAGCTTCACGCTTACTGCCTCATGGGCAATCACTACCACCTGCTGGTGGAGACCCCGTCCGGCGGTCTGTCTTCCGGGATGAAGTCGCTCAACGGCCGCTACGCCCAGTGGTTCAACTGGAGGCATCATCGGCGCGGGCATTTCCTGGAAGGTCGCTTTCGAGGCGTACTCGTCCAGAAGGAAAGCCATCTGCTGGAGTTGCACCGCTACATCGTGTTGAATCCCATTCGCGCCGGCCTCGTCGAGCGGCCGGGGGATTGGGAGTGGAGCAGTTATCGGGCGACAGCCGGATCTGACAAGAATCCCCAGTGGCTGAATGTGGATTGGACGCTTGGCCAGTTTGCGAAAGGCCGCTCGGCGGCGCGACTCGCATTTCGGCGGTTCGTCGTGGAAGGCAAGGTGTCGGGCAGGGAGATCGAGCAGCTCGAGCGCGGCGGGCTGATCGGGGATGAAGCGTTCGCCAAGCAGATTCGGGCAATACTCGGTGGGAGGAGGATTTCCGACGAGATCCCTCTGCGGCAGCGGCCGTTCGCTGAGACAACTCTGGACCAGATCCGCCGCGCCGTCGCGAAAGAGTGGCGCGTTGCCCAGTCGGGGCTCTCCCGGCCGCGTGGCGGTGAAGACAAAATGGCGGCGATCTACCTCGCGAGGAAACTGACTCGTCTCGGAGGTCGCGAGATCGGAGCGGCCTTCGGCGTCAAGCCCGCCCGCGTGAGCAATGTGGTAGCGGAGATCGACAGCCAGGACTCCTCCGCGTTTCGCCTGAGGGTCGAGCGGCTGCGCAGGACAATCACCCGTCCGCCATCAGGCCGTCCATAATAGATAATGTAGACCTGACCCCGTCCAAGCGCTCAGCGTCCGACAGACGGCCGCCATCGGCTTACCCGTCACCGACTTGATCCTCTGAACAAGTGTGGACTTTTTTTTACCAGGTCCCGAGCCGCCTCGAGAATCTCGATGGTCATCGCTTGCTTGCCCACCAGCCGCTGGAGCTGCTTGACCTGTTGCTCGAGCTCCCGAACACGGCTGGCGGGCACCACGTCCTCGCCCGCGGCTACCGCCGCCGTCCCGCCACGCTCCACCAGCTGCATCCAGTTGCGCAAAACCGCCGGCTGGATCTCCAACTCCCGAGAAAGTTCCGCCAAGGTCTTCTCACCGGAATGTATCTGGCCAACCACCTGGCGCTTGAACTCAACCGAAAAAACGCGACGTCCGTCCGCCTTCCTCGGAAAATCCCCCATCGCCGACCGCCTTTCTGAGCCCCATTCTAGGACTCCAAAAAGTGTCTAGCCCAAATGGGTAGCAGGGCAGCCCGGCGTTGTGCTTTTCAAGAATTGGGCTGTTTCGTCCACACCGACGCCATGAGAGACCTATTTGTGGTTCTGACGGCGCTAATGCTCGGTGGCTCGATCGCCCGGGCCGCTGACGAGGCACCGCAAAATGTGATGGTATCGCTCTGCGATGCTTTAGAGTCGGTTGGCGCTGACCAGAGTCTCGCGGTGCAGGTCTCGGGTATCTACTCGATCGGGAATGAGCGCCAAGTACTCTACGATCCCGATCAGCGACGATGTCCGACAAACGTAGAACCCGCCACCTGGGTTGAGTTCGCGCTTGATGCGGGCGGCCGCGATAGGCTCGATAAGTTACTCAAGCAGCTAAGCCGAGCGCGCGTTACCTTTCGAGGCGAGCTACACGGCCCCAGGTCCCCTCGAGTTTCGAAGTGGTCCATTCATTCCGGGTCTTCCCGGATGGGGCGGCGCCGCTCGGACGCCTCCTTCAGACGGCGGACGGGAGAATCTACGGGACGTCTTCGGGAGGGGAATGCGCTCGTGGAATCGTCTTCGTCTTGGATCCCAACGGTAGCGGCGGGTTCTCGTTTCGTGTCTTGCACAGCTTCTGTGGATCCGACGGATCGATTCCCTACGGCGGCCTGGTCGTCGGGCCGGAGGGTTACTTCTACGGGATCACGGTTCTCGAGGGTTCCTTCAACCTCGGGACGGCCTATCGCATCGATGCTTCCGGAAGGCTCACCGTCCTGCATCAGTTTCAGGGGCCTCCGGACGCAGGAAATCCAAACTTCGGAGAGCTTCTCGCCGCGAGCGACGGATACCTGTACGGCGCGCGGCGGCGGGCGGCAACACCGACTCCGGGATGATTTTCCGTCTGAGCGCTCTGGGGGTCGTGACCTCCCTTCATGACTTCAACGCCGCGGACGGTGCCTCCCCCAACAGCGGCCTCGTCCAGTCGTCCGATGGGTATTTCTACGGCACGACCTTCACCGGCCCCGGCATCGGCGGAACGAGCACAATTTTTCGGGTGAATGCGGCGGGCGATTTTTTGAGCCTCCACACACTCTCGTCCGACGAAGGGCAGTACGTCCGCGCAGGGCTCACGGAGGTCGGCGGGTTCTTCTACGGCATTTCCCCGAACGGCGGGGC